>NZ_JBIQNC010000093.1:0-18645 GCF_044462705.1 Xenophilus sp. | reverse complement strand
GTTCGAGCAGCTCGGCGACGAGGCGCGATGCCGCCAGGCCCTGGCCGACGCCCTCGACGCACTGCCCGTACCGTCCCTGTCCGCTGCCGGCGACGCCGGCCACTGAATGCCGGAACCCGCGCCGGCCGCGTGCGGCCCGGCCGCTACCAGCCCAGCGCGAGGTGCAGCGGCAGGTACACCGCCATGCCGGCCAGCATGGTGCCCAGCACGCCGCCGCGCCAGAAGTACCAGGCGACGCCGACGGCCGCGGCATACAGCCGCGCGTCGCGCCAGGTGTCGATGAAATGGCCGCCCGTCATCAGGATCTCGGGCGCGATCACCGCCGCCAGCGCGGCCCCGGGCGCATAGTGCAGCGCCCGGTGGGCCCAGTCCGGCAGCGCCCAGGGCCGGTCGAGGATGAAGAAGAAGCAGCGCGTGAGCACCGTCACGCCGGCCAGGCCGACGATGACCAGGAGCGTCCAGGCGTCGGTCTGCTCCGCCGTCATACCTCGTCCTCCTGCGCCGGATCCAGCCCGAGCCGCTTCTCCAGCCAGAAGCACAGCAGCACCGCCACGCCGATCGCCACCACGATGTTGAGCTTCAGCGGCAGCGCGTAGGCGACCACCGCGGTGGCCGCGGCCACCAGCACCGCCAGGATGCGCAGCCGCGTGGTGGCCATCGAGCAGACGATCGCCACCAGGCTGAGCACGCCGGCGAAGCCCAGCCCCCAGTGGGTGGGAATGAAGTTCGCCAGTGCGATGCCGGTGAGGCTGAGCAGCATCCAGGCGAGCCAGGTGACGGCGTAGCCGCCGGTGAGGTAGGCCTCCTGCGCGTCGAGCCCGGCGGGCGTATCGGCGGGCCGCGGAAAGCGCCGGGTGAACATCACGTAGCTCAGGTCGGCCGTCAGGTAGCCGTGCAGCAGGCGCCGCCAGCGCGGCATGTGCAGCAGGTAGGGCCGCAGGTGCAGGCTGAACACGACGAAGCGCAGGTTGACGCAGAAGCCGGTGGCCAGGATGACCCAGGCCGGCGCGCCGGCGACCAGCAGCGGCAGCGCGGCAAGCTGCGAACTGCCCGCGTACACCAGCAGCGTCATCGCGACGGACTCGAAGACGCTCAGGCCCGACTTGAGCATCGCCAC
Organism: Xenophilus sp.; assembly: GCF_044462705.1. Lineage (NCBI taxonomy): Bacteria > Pseudomonadati > Pseudomonadota > Betaproteobacteria > Burkholderiales > Comamonadaceae > Xenophilus > Xenophilus sp. The sequence goes on along the minus strand of NZ_JBIQNC010000093.1, from coordinate 17,528 downwards.
GCCGGTCATCAGCCCCCAGGCGCCGATGCCCAGGGCCACCGGCGCCATGGTGCGCCAGCCCTCGCGGAAGGCCGGCCGCCGGCGGATGGCGGAGGAAAGGAACATCAGCCGAACACCTGGCCCGGCTTGACGTCGAAGCCTCGCAGGAAGTCCGCCGCGCCCAGGCGCCGGCCGCCGGCGCGCTGCAGTTCGGTGAGGGTGACCACGCCGCCGCCGGCCGCCACCTCGATGCCGGCCGGCCCGGCGGCCAGCACGGTGCCGGGGCGCTCCTCCACCACGGCGGCGCGCGCGCCGGCGGCCCAGAGCTTGAGCACCTCGCCGTCCAGTTCGGTGCTGGCGCCGGGGAAGGGATCGAAGGCGCGGATGCGGCGCACGATGGCGGCGCCGTCCTGCGCCCAGTCGATGCGCGCCTCGGCCTTCTCGACCTTGGCGGCGTAGGTCACGCCCTCGGCAGGCTGGGGCACGGGCCGCAGGCGCCCGGCTTCGACGTCGCGCAGGGCCCGGACGATGAGCCTTCCGCCCAGCGCGGCCAGGCGGTCGTGCAGGCGGGCGGTGCTGTCGTCGCCGATGTCCAGCGCTTCGGCCAGCAGCATGTCGCCGGTGTCCAGGCCGGCGTCCATCTGCATGATGGTCACGCCGGTGGTCGCGTCGCCGGCCTCGATGGCGCGGTGGATGGGCGCCGCGCCGCGCCAGCGGGGCAGCAGGCTGGCGTGGATGTTCAGACACCCGAGCCGTGGCAAGTCCAGCACCCACTGCGGCAGGATCAGGCCGTAGGCGGCGACCACCATGGCATCGGCGCCGGCCGCTTCCAGAGCCGCGCGCGCCGCGGCGGCGTCATCGGGGTACTTGCCGTCCAGACGCAGGCTGCGAGGCTGCGCGACGGGCCAGCTGCGTTCCAGCGCCAGTGCCTTGACCGGCGAGGGCTGCAGCTTCATGCCGCGGCCGGCGGGCCGGTCGGGCTGGGTGAGCACCAGGGCGATGTCGAAGCCGGCGGCATCCAGCGCCGCCAGGGCGACGCGCGCGAACTCGGGCGTGCCCGCGAAGACGATCCTCACGGGGCCTTTCAGTTGCGGCCGGGCGACGGCGGCACGAAGCGCAGGTCGTCCCCGGTGTGGTAGCGGCGCACCACGCCCTGTGGGTCGATGTAGATGAAGAGCAGGCGCGGCGAATTGAGCTGCAGGTAGCGCCACTGCCAGACGTCGCCCTGGAAGGAAAAGACGCGGGTGACCTGCTCGGGCGGCCCGAAGGTGCGCAGCACGTCGGGCACGCGCCATGCGTCCACGCGGATCTCGCGGTCGAACCAGGCATCGCTCATGACCGACGAGACGGCCACGACCCTGCCCGTGGCATCGAGGTCGACGTTGTTCACGTCGAAGCCGGCCGGCTGGCGCGAGTACTGCAGGCGCTCGCCGCCGCCCGCCAGCGGGTAGGTGGCGGTGGGCGCGCCCAGGCGCTGCAGGGCCTCGGCGCGGCTCACGCCCAGGGGCAGGCGGGTGGGCTCGCTGGCGCAGCCGGCCAAGAGGCCCGCCGCCAGCGCCGCGGCAGCCAGGAAAAGCCTCTTCTTCATGCGCGCTGCCTTTCGCGGGGCTCGGTGCGCTGGTCCTCGCGCTGCTGCTTCAGCAGCTTGGTCCTGATGCGGTTGCGCTTGAGCGGCGACAGGTACTCGACGAAGACCTTGCCGCGCAGGTGATCCAGCTCGTGCTGGATGCACACGGCCAGCAGGCCCTCGGCCTCGATCTCGCGCTCGGCGCCGTGCTCGTCCAGGGCGCGCACCCGGACGGCGGTGGCGCGCTCCACCCCGTCGTAGATGCCGGGCACCGACAGGCAGCCCTCCTCGTTGACCACCGTCTCGTCGCTGGCCCAGGTGATCTCGGCGTTGATCAGCACCAGGGGCTGGTTGCGCTCCTCGGAGACGTCGATCACCACCACCCGCTCGTGCACATCCACCTGCGTGGCCGCCAGGCCGATGCCGTTGGCGTGGTACATGGTCTCGATCATGTCCGCCACCAGGGTGCGGACGCGCTCGTCCACCGCCGCCACGGGCTTGGCGACCGTGTGAAGGCGGGGGTCGGGGTAGCTCAGAATGGTTCGCAGGGCCATGAATCGGGCAAAAGTTGTCGCTATTTTCGTCATTTCCGCAACCCGGCGCCCCGAAGTGACGCGATTGCCGTTGCCGTGCGGTGGGCTTGGGCGCAAAATTCGTTGCAAATTGTGAGTATTTGTTCACCTCCCAAGGCGCATGGCGCTGCGAAGGTGGGCAACCATTCGTCCATGAAGAACACCCGCCTCAGCCCTCGCCCGCATCCCAACGCCCTCGCGCTGGCCGCCGCGCTCCTCGCCGCGGCCGCAGCGGGCCCGGCCGGCGCGCAGAACTACCCCATCACGCCGCAGCAGCGGGCCATCGCCCAGCAGACGGCGCAGCAGGGCGTGCCGCTGTCGGAGCTGGCGCCCAATGCGCCGGACGAGTACACGGTGCGGCGCGGCGACACGCTGTGGGCGATCTCGCGGATGTACCTGAGGAGCCCCTGGCGCTGGCCGGAGCTGTGGGGCATGAACCTCTCGGACATCGCCAACCCGCACCGCATCTACCCGGGGCAGGTGCTGTACCTCGACAAGACCGGCGGCCGCGCCCGCCTGTCGACGCGCCGGGGCGGCAGCGGCGGCACGGTCAAGCTCTCGCCGCGCACGCGCTACGAGTCGGCGTCCGACCTGTCGCTGCCGACGCTGAACCCCTCGCTGATCGAGCCCTTCCTCACCGAGCCGGAGGTGGTGGACGACGAGAGCGTGCTCTCGCGCGCGCCGCGCATCGTGGCCGGCAACGAGGACCGCGTGCTGCTCTCGCGCGGCGACCGCGCCTACGCCCGCGGCGAGCCGGACGCGCCGCTGGCGATGCCGCCCGGCCCCAGCCAGCAGCTGCGCGTGTTCCGCAACGCCACGCCGCTGAAGGACCCGGGCACGGGCGAGATCCTCGGCTACGAGGGCCAATACCTGGGCAAGGTCCGGCTGGAGCGCGGCGAGTCCACCGAGACGCAGATGAAGGACGGCAAGGAGCTCACGGCCGTCGTGCCGGCCACGGTGGACGTGGTGTCGGCGCGCGAGGAGATCCGCGCCGGCGACCGCCTGCTGCCCGAGCCGCCGCGCCAGCTGGTCAGCTACGTGCCCCGCGCGCCCGCGCAGACGATCGAGGGCGGGCGCATCATCTCCGTCTACGGCAACGCGGTGAGCTACGCCAGCCAGAACCAGGTGGTGGCGATCAACAAGGGCCGCAACGACGGCATGGAAAGCGGCCACGTGCTGGCCATCCTGAAGAACGGCGAAACCATCGTCGACAAGACCAGCGGCACCCGCGAGACGCTCAAGCTGCCCAACGAGCGCATCGGCCTGCTGATGGTGTTCCGCACCTTCTCGCGCGTGTCCTACGCGCTGGTGCTCGAGATCAACGACACGCCCCGCGCCGGCGACCTGCTGGCCAATCCCTGAGAAGGTGTAGGCACCGCTACAGTCGCGCGGGATGGAGCGCGATGAACTGGCCGGCTGGCTGCGCCTGACGCTCACGCCCGGCGTGGGCGACGGCCAGGCGCGGCGCCTGCTCGCGGCCTTCGGCCTGCCCGATGCCGTCTTCGCCCAGGGCGGGCCGGCCCTGGAACAGTTGTGCGGCGCGGCGCGTGCCCGGGCCCTGCGCGAGCCGCCCGAGGGCTTCGATGCGGCGCTGGACGCCGCATGGCGCTGGCTCGAAGAGACGCCGGAGGACAGCGCCGAGCGCCGCATCCTGACGCTGGCCGACGACGACTATCCCCAGGCCCTGTTGCAGACGGCCGACCCGCCGCTGCTGCTGTACACGCTGGGCGCGCGCGGGGTGCGCCTGCGCGACCTCGGGCCGCAGGCCCTGGCCGTGGTCGGCAGCCGCAACCCGACGCCGCAGGGCGCCATCGACGCGCGCCTGTTCGCGCGGGCGCTGGCCGACGCCGGGCTGTGCGTGGTGTCGGGCCTGGCGCTGGGCATCGACGGCGCCGCGCACGAAGGCGCGCTGGAAGCGGCGGGGGCCGCGCCGCCCGTCACCGTGGCGGTGGTCGGCACCGGGCTGGACCGCGTCTACCCCGCACGCCACCGCGATCTGGCGCACCGCATCGCCGGGCGCGGCGTCATCCTCAGCGAGTTCCCGCTCGGCACGCCGCCGCTGACGCCCAACTTTCCCCGGCGCAACCGGCTGATCGCCGGGCTGTCGCGCGGCACCCTGGTGGTCGAGGCGGCGCTGGCCTCCGGTTCGCTCATCACCGCGCGCCTGGCGGTGGAACAGGGCCGGGAGGTCTTCGCCATTCCGGGCTCGATCCACTCGCCGCAGTCGCGCGGCTGCCACGCCCTCATCCGGCAGGGCGCCAAGCTGGTGGAGTCGGTGCAGGACATCCTGGAAGAACTGCGGCCCGGCGCCGGCCGCGCCCCGGCCGCGGAGGCGCCCGCCGCCCTGCCGCGGGACGGCGACGCCCTGCTGGACGCCCTGGGCCACGACCCGGCGAGCCTGGACGCGCTGGCCGCCCGCACCGGCCTGGATGCGGCCACGCTGCAGGCGCGGCTGCTGGAGCTGGAGCTGGACGGCCATGTCGGCCGCCTGCCCGGCGGCCTGTTCCAGCGTTTGGCGAGCGCCTGACCGGAGCGCTCAGCTCAGCAGGCGCTCGGGGTTGGCATCCAGCTTGGCCAGCGCCTCCCGCGTGGCGCGCACGGTGAGCGTCTCTTCCTCGGCCGGCACCAGCAGGCCGGCCTGCAGGTAGGCCGCCAGGCGCCCGGCCTGGATGAGGAACTTGCGCCCGTCCGGCGCCGCGAACAGGTGCAGGTGCTTGCGCTCGCTGCGCCAGACGAACTGCACCTGGCTGGCGCGGCCGTTGTGGTCGAGCATGAACCAGTTGCCCACCTGCAGCTCGTGCGCCCAGGCCAGCATGTCCTCGGTCACCTTGGCGCCGGTGTTGGCCACCACCTCGATCGAATCCGCGTCCACGCCCAACAGCAGCTCGACGCTGCCGGTGTCCATCGGCAGCTCGGTGCCGTTGTCGTCCTGGACGACCTCCTCCAGGTTGGCCAGGCGCGAGGCCATGGCCTCGATCTGCGCCGACGGGATGGCCGCCGTCTTGGACATGAAGGCGTCCGACAGCGTCTTGCCGATGGTCTTGATGTGCTCCTCCTGCGGCGCGCCGGTCACGCCCAGCAGCTCCATGCCCTGGCGCAGCCGCTGCAGCAGCTTGGGCAGCTCCTGGATGACGCGGGCGCGGTCGCTGCGGTTGGGCTTGGCGCTGGCGGCCCACACCAGTTCGGAGGCGACGCGCTTGAGCGTGGCGGTCTGCTCGTCCTGCCCGCCGTACTTGAGCGCGGCCAGCGCCAGCACCTCGGCCCACACCTTGAACAGGAACTCCCGGATCTCGTCGCGCACCGGCATGTCGTTGAGCATCTTGCGCAGCTCGATGGTGTACTGGATCGCCATCGTCTCCTTCTGCTCGACCTGCTGCGCCACGCTCATCAGCTTCTTGGTGGCGTCGCCCTGCGTGAGGTACTTGTTGAGGAAGGCGACGAATTCGTCGTACACCAGCTTGAAGACGCGCTGGCCGGTTTCCGGGTACTGCTCGATGACCTGCACCACGCGGCGGATCTCGCCCTCCAGCGCGCTGCCCGAGATGGCAGCGGCGTCGAAGCCCATCACCACCGAGCCCATGCGGTCGATCAGCATGCGCGCCGGGTGCTGCAGGGTGCCGAAGAATTCGGGCTCGGCGATGGCCACGCGCAGCACCGGCATCTGCAGCCGCGCGAACCACACGCGCGCCGAGAAGGGGATGCGCTCCTCGGCCAGGATGGCCTGGAACATCAGCGCGACGATCTCGACGGTGGCCTTGTCCGCCGTGGTCGGCGCCTGGCGCTTGAGTTCGTTGGAGCGGCGGCGCAGCTCGGCCGCGCTGCGCTGCACCGCGGCGGCGCCGCCGGCCACGTCGGTGCCCACCACGTAGACCGAACTGCCGGCCTGGTAGGCCGCGCCCGCGTCCGCGATGGCGGCCATGAAGGCGGGCGAGGCGGCGCCGGCCGCCGCCCCTCCCCCGCCACCGGCCCCGCCCAGGGCCGGCGCGGTCGCGCCGAAGACGGCCTCCCCCGCGCCGCCCATGGCGGCACCGACGAAGCGCCGCAGGCTGAGCAGCACGCCCTGCGCCCGCTGGCGGGCCATCGCCAGCGGCGAAGCGCCCTGGCCGGCGGCCGCCGCGTCGGAGCCCAGCCCCGGCGGCGCCAGCGGGCCCGAGGGCCGCACGCCGATGGCCGCGGGCGCGAAGCCGGCCATGCCGGGCGGGATCTCGTGCGCCGCACCGCCCTGCGCGCGCCAGTGGGCGGCCGCCGCCGTGCTGGCGGTCATGGACATCGAGCCCGTGGCCGGCGTGCCGGCGAAGCTGCCGCCCAGCGGCACCGGGCCCGACGGCCCGCCCGGCCCGGGCCGGCGCACCAGGCGCTTGAGATCGATCTCCGGCATCACGCCGTGCTCGATGAGGAAGGCGTTGGCGTCCTTGTAGGCGCGCAGCGCGGCCTCGCCCAGTTGCGCGTGCAGCAGGCTCTGCACCTGCGTCCACAGCTGGCGGCTCATGCCGGCGGCCAGCCATTGCTCGACCAGCAGCTTGGCCAGGAACTCGGGCTTGAGCACGTCCCGGCCGTCCAGATCGGCCCTGCCCTCAAGGTGCTGGATGCGCAGGCGCAGGTCGTTGAGCTCGAAGTTGGCCTTGTCCTGCAGCGCCAGCGCCAGGCGCGAGGACAGGATGTTGTTCTCCACCACCTCGTCGCCCACCAGTTCCAGGCGCAGCGAATGCATGGTCGAGGCGCCGGCGGCGTTGCCCGCGCCCAGGGCCTTGCGCCACTGCGCGCGCGCCAGCGAGACCCAGCCCGACTCGGCGCCGCGGTAGGCGACCAGGTTGTCGCGGTGCTCCTGCATCTCGCGGGCCGTCGCCACCTCGTTGGCCAGCGTCACCAGCCGGTCCCGGACGGCCTGCGCGGCCGTCACGATGGCCGCGTCCATGGCACCCACGAAACGCTCGCGCGTCTGCTGGGCGAGCTTCCGGGCGGACTCGGAGGGTGGCGCTGTGCTCATGTATGGGGAGGGTGCGGACAAAAATGGTAACGCACCGCAGCCTATCGTGACACCCAAGCCGTCACGGCCGGTGCGCCATCACGGCGAAAAGGCCCGCAAGCGGGCCTTTTCCGACGGTGTTCAGACCACCGCGCCGGCGTTCGGATCGTCCGGGTCGCGGCCCGGCTTGCCGCCGCCCTTGACCAGGTCCTCGCGCTTGACCCCCAGCCACATGGCGATGGAGGCGGCCACGAAGCAGGAGGAATAGATGCCGAAGCAGATGCCGATGGTCAGCGCCAGCGCGAAGTAGTGCAGCGTCGGGCCGCCGAAGAAGAACATCGACAGCACCACCAGCTGGGTGGAGCCGTGGGTGATGATGGTGCGGCTGATGGTGGAGGTGATGGCGTAGTTCATCACCTCGGGCGTGGACAGCTTGCGCTGGCGCCGGAAGGTCTCGCGCACCCGGTCGAAGATGACGACCGACTCGTTGACCGAGTAGCCCAGCACCGCCAGCACCGCCGCCAGCACCGCCAGCGAGAACTCCCACTGGAAGAAGGCGAAGAAGCCCAGGATGATGACCACGTCGTGCAGGTTGGCGATGACGGTGGACAGGGCGAACTTCCACTCGAAGCGGAAGGCCAGGTAGACCATGATGCCCACCACCACCATCGCCAGCGCCTTCAGGCCGTTGGTGGTCAGTTCGTCGCCGACCTGCGGGCCGACGAACTCCAGGCCGCGCCGCTCCACGGCGGGGTCCTCGGCCTTGAGCGCGTCCATCACCTGGTCGCTCTGCTGCTGCGAGGTCAGGCCCTGGCGCACGGGCAGGCGGATCTGGATGTCGCGCGGGCTGCCGTAGGCCTGCACCAGCACGTCCTGATAGCCCAGGCCGCTGACGACCTCGCGCACCTTGCCCACGTCCTTGGGCTGGGTGTAGGCGACCTCCATCACGGTGCCGCCGGTGAACTCCACCGACAGGTGCAGCCCGCGGTGGAACAGGAAGAACACCGCCAGGATGAAGGTGATGATCGAGATCGCGTTCAGCACCAGCGCGTGGCGCATGAACGGGATGGTGCGGTGGATGCGGAAGAACTCCATGCGGCCGCTCCTTTACTTCGCGTCGGCCGGCAGGGCCGTGTCGGTGTCGGGCTTCCAGACCGTGCCGATGGACACCGCCTTGAGCTTCTTCTTGCGCCCGTACCAGAGGTTGACCAGCCCGCGCGAGAAGAACACGGCGGAGAACATGGAGGTGACGATGCCGATGCAGTGCACCACCGCGAAGCCGCGGATCGGCCCCGAGCCGAAGGCCAGCAGCGCCAGGCCGGCGATCAGCGTGGTGACGTTGGAGTCCAGGATGGTGTTCCAGGCGCGGTCGTAGCCGGCGTGGATGGCCGCCTGCGGCGAGGCGCCGGCGCGCAGCTCCTCGCGCACCCGCTCGTTGATCAGCACGTTGGAGTCGATGGCCACACCGATCGCCAGCGCCATGGCCGCGATGCCGGGCAGCGTGAGCGTGGCCTGCAGCAGCGACAGGATGGCCACCAGCAGCAGCAGGTTGACGGCCAGCGCGATCGACGAGAACACGCCGAACAGGGCGTAGTACGCGCACATGAAGGCCATGATCGCCAGGAAGCCGTAGGCGACGCTCTTGAAGCCCTTGTCGATGTTGTCGGCGCCCAGGCTGGGGCCGATGGTGCGCTCCTGGATGATCTCCATCGGCGCGGCCAGCGAGCCGGCGCGCAGCAGCAGCGCCAGGTCGTTGGCCTCGGTGATGCCCATCGCGCCCGAGATGGAGAAGCGCGTGCCCAGCTCGCCGCGGATGGTCGCCACCGAGATCGCCTCGCCCTTGCCCTTCTCGAACAGGATGATGGCCATGCCCTTGTTCATGTTCTCGCGGCTGACGTCGCGCATGATGCGCCCGCCCTTGGCGTCCATGTTCAGCGTGACGCTGGGCTCCTGCTTCTGCGAATCGAAGCCGGCCTGCGCGTCGGTGAGGTTCTCGCCGGTGGTCAGCACCTGCTTCTTCACGATCACCGGAATGGGCTTGCCCGACGCGTCCAGGCTGCGGGTCGGGAATTTCTCGGAGCCGAAGGGCACGGGGCCGTTGCCCAGCGCGGCCGCGCGGCCTTCCGGGCTCTCGTCCACCAGGCGCATCTCCAGCGTGGCGGTGCGGCCCAGGATGTCCTTGGCCTTGGCCGTGTCCTGCACGCCGGGCAGCTGCACGACGATGCGGTCCAGGCCCTGCTGCTGGATCACCGGCTCGGCCACGCCCAGCTCGTTGATGCGGTTGTGCAGCGTGGTGATGTTCTGCTTGAGGGCCTGGTCCTGCAGCCGGCGCGCGGCCTCCGGCTTGATGGAGATGGCGAGCTTCCAGTTGTTGCCGTCCTGGCTCTCCACCGCCGTCAGGTCGGGGAACTGGTCGGTGATGACGTTCTTCGCCGCGTCCTTGGCGGCGGCGTCGCGGAAGCGCGCGTCCAGCTCCTGCCCGTTGCGGGTGATGGCGCTGCCGCGGATGCTCTTGTCGCGGAAGGCGGTGCGCAGGTCGCCGGCGAAGGTCTCGGCGCGCTTGTCCAGCGCGCCCTTCATGTCCACCTGCAGCACGAAGTCCACCCCGCCGCGCAGGTCCAGGCCCAGGTACATGGGGAAGGCGTGCAGCGCCGTGAGCCACGCCGGCGAGCGCGACAGCAGGTTCAGCGCCACGGTGTAGGGCGGGTCGGACGGGTCCGGCACCAGCGCGCGCTGCAGCACGTCGCGCGCCTTGAGCTGGTCGTCGGTGGTGACGAAGCGGGCCCGCACCGAGCTGGCGTCCAGCGTCACCAGGTCGGGGGCGACGCCGGCGTCCTTGAGCACCTGCTCCACGCGCGCCTGGGTCGAGGCGTCGACCTTCACGATGGACTTGGCCGACGACACCTGCACCGCGGGCGCCTCGCCGAAGAAGTTGGGCAGGGCGTAGATCAGCCCCAGGAGCAGCACGATCCCCATGATCGCGTACTTCCAGACCGGATAGCGGTTCATCGCTGGTTACCTGAAGAATTGCGGCGGCGAACTTCGTTCAGAAGGCCGCGGAGCAGGCCATGCGGGAACACGCGCGGAACCGGCTTTGCCGGGCCGCTGCGTGTGCCCCCTTGCAGGGGGTTGCCGGAGCGGAACCCTTCGGCAGGCTCAGGGCAGGCCAAGGTCCGCGCAGGCTGGGGGTGATCACTTATATGAACCCTTGGGCAGCACCTGCACGACGGCGCTGCGCTGCACCTTCACCTCGACGCCGTTGGCGATCTCCAGCGTCAGGAACTGGTCGCCCAGCGCGCTGATGCGGCCGAGCACGCCGCCGGCGGTGGCCACCTCGTCGCCCTTGGCCAGGGCTTCGAGCATGGCGCGGGTCTCTTTCTGGCGCTTCATCTGCGGGCGGATCATGATGAAGTACAGCACCACGAACATCAGCAGCAGCGGCAGCATGCTGGCGAGCGAGGACATCATGTCGCCGCCACCGGCGGCGGGGGCGGTCTGGGCGTAGGCGGTGGAAATGAACACGGGGGTCTCCAGCGGGGGAAGGGAAGCAAGGACGAAAGCCGCGCGGACACGCGGATCCGCGCGGCCATCCGGGGGGCTCCCGGAACGGGCCGGCCGCCGGTGGCGGCCTCATGGCGCGGCGCGGGGCCGCGCAAAACCTTGCAATTGTATGCGTCGGCCCACGGCCCGGCGCCGGCTTACCCGGCGCGCCGGCCGGGGGATTGCGGCGCCCGGCGGGCTCAGGCGGCCGCGCGCGCCGGCGCGCCGCCCTGGCGCCAGCGGGCCATCAGGTCGGCCCAGCGGGTGCGCACCGCCGCCAGGTTGCGCTCCTTGACGTGTCCGTAGCCGCGGATCTGCTCCGGCAGCGCCGCGATCTCCAGCGCCAGCGCGTGGTTGTCGGCCGTGAGGCCGGCCAGCACCTCCTCGATGGCGGCGCGGTACTCGCCGATCAGCGCGCGCTCGGTGCGGCGCTCCTCGGTGCGGCCGAAGACGTCCAGCGCCGTGCCGCGCAGGCCCTTGAGCTTCGCCAGCAGGCGGAAGGCGGTGAGCATCGAGGGCCCGTACTGCTTCTTCACCAGCTCGCCCTTGGCGTTGCGCTTGGCGGTCAGCGGCGGCGCCAGGTGGTAGTTCAGCTTGAAGTCGCCCTCGAACATGCCGTTCACCTTCGCCAGGAAGGCCGGGTCGCTGTGCAGGCGCGCGACCTCGTACTCGTCCTTGTAGGCCATCAGCTTGAACAGGTAGCGCGCCACCGTCTCGGCCAGCGAGGTCTTGCCGAGCGCGGCCTCGGCCTGCTGCACCCGCTCGACGAAGGCGCGGTACTCGCCGGCATAGGCGGCGTCCTGGTAGCCGGTGAGGAATTCCGCGCGCCGCGCCACCAGCGACTCGACGGTGTCGCGCTTCTTGAACTCGATCACCTGGCCGGGGTTCAGCCGCTTCGCCATCTCGGCCGGGCGGTGCGCCGCCTGGCGGCCCCACTCGAAGGCGGCCTTGTTGGCCTCCACCGCCACCGCGTTGAGCTCGATGGCGCGCATCAGCGACGCATGCGACAGCGGAATCCAGCCCTTCTGCCAGGCGTAGCCCAGGATCATCGGGTTGACGTAGAGGGTGTCGCCCATGAGCTGCGTGGCGGCGGCATCGGCGTCGAAGACGCCCATGTGCGCTTCGCCCACGGCCTTGGCGATCTGCACCGCGCAGGCCTCCTGCGGGTTCTGCCAGTTGGCGTTCTTCACGAAGCCGGCCGTCGGCGCGCTGTGGCTGTTGAGCGCCACGTGGGTGCGGCCCTCGCGCATGCGCGCCAGCGTCTCGGCGTTGACGGTGACGATCGGGTCGCAGGCCAGGATCAGGTCGGCCGCCGCGGTGCCCACGCGGGTGGTGCGGATGTCGTTCTGCGTGTCGCCGATCAGCACGTGGCTCCAGGTGGCGCCGCCCTTCTGCGCCAGGCCGGCGGCGTCCTGGGTGACGATGCCCTTGCCCTCGATGTGCGCCGCCACGCCCAGCAACTGGCCGATGGTGATGACGCCGGTGCCGCCGACGCCGGCGACCACGATGCCCCACACCTGGCCGCCGTGCAGCGCGGGCAGCGCCGGCTCGGGCAGTTCGCCCAGCTCCGCCGGCGCCGCCGCCTTGGACTTGGCCTTCTTCTTGAGCTGCCCGCCTTCGACGGTGATGAAGCTGGGGCAGAAGCCCTTCAGGCAGCTCATGTCCTTGTTGCAGCTGCTCTGGTTGATGGTGCGCTTGCGGCCGAACTCGGTCTCCAGCGGCTCCACCGACAGGCAGTTGCTCTGCACGCTGCAGTCGCCGCAGCCCTCGCACACCAGCTCGTTGATGACGACCCGCTTGGCCGGGTCCACCATCGTGCCGCGCTTGCGGCGGCGGCGCTTTTCGGTGGCGCAGGTCTGGTCGTAGATGAGGACGGTGGTGCCGGGCGTCTCGCGCAGCTCGCGCTGCACCTCGTCCAGCTCGTTGCGGTGGCGCACGCACACCGGCTCGCCGCCGTAGCTGCCGGGAATCTTCGTGCCGTCGTACTTGCCCGGCTCGTCGGTCACGATGACCAGCTTCGCCACGCCCTCGGCATGCATGCTCTCGGCGATCTGCAGCACCGAGTGGCCCTCGGGCCGCTCGCCCACCTGCTGGCCGCCGGTCATGGCCACGGCGTCGTTGTAGAGGATCTTGTAGGTGATGTTCACGCCCGCCGCGATGCTCTGGCGGATGGCCAGCAGGCCGCTGTGGAAGTAGGTGCCGTCGCCCAGGTTGGCGAAGATGTGCTGCTCGGTGGTGAAGTGCGCCTGGCCGACCCAGGGCACGCCCTCGCCGCCCATCTGCGTGAAGCCGTAGGTGGCGCGGTCCATCCAGTTGGCCATGTAGTGGCAGCCGATGCCGGCCATCGCGCGCGAGCCCTCGGGCACCACGGTGCTGGTGTTGTGCGGGCAGCCGGAGCAGAACCACGGCACGCGGTCCGCGCCCTGCACCCCGCCGGCGTTGAGCACCTGCATCGAGCGCTCCTTGGCCTCCAGGATGGCCATCTGCGCATCGACGCGCGCCACCATGTCGGCGCCGCCGGACTCGAGCACGCCGGTCTTCTTCAGGCGCTTGACCAGCGCGCGGGCGATCAGCGCCGGGTTCAGGTCGGCGTTGGCGCGCAGCAGCGTGTTGGCCGTGGGGTTGGGCATGGACCATTCGCCGCCGGAGTGGTCCTCGCCCAGTTCGTCGAACTTGCCCAGCACGTTGGGCCGCACGTCGGCGCGCCAGTTGTACAGCTCCTCCTTGAGCTGGTACTCGATGACCTGGCGCTTTTCCTCGACCACCAGGATCTCCGACAGGCCCGTGGCGAACTCGCGCGTGAGCTGCGCCTCCAGCGGCCACACCACGCCCACCTTGTGCAGGCGGATGCCGAGCTGGCGGCAGGCGTCGTCGTCCAGGCCCAGGTCGTGCAGCGCCTGGCGCGTGTCGTTGTAGGCCTTGCCGCTGGCCATGATGCCGTAGCGGTCATGGGGCCCTTCGATCACGTTGTGGTTGAGCCGGTTGGCGCGGATGTAGGCCAGCGCGGCGTACCACTTGTAGTGCATCAGGCGCGCCTCCTGTTCCAGCGGCGCGTCGGGCCAGCGGATGTGCAGGCCGCCGGGCGGCATCTCGAAGTCCTCGGGCGTGACGATCTCCACGCGCTCCGGGTCGATCATCGCGGTGGCGCTCGACTCGACGATCTCCTGGATCGTCTTCATGCCCGACCACACGCCCGAGAAGCGGCTCATGGCGAAGGCGTGGATGCCCAGGTCGAGGATCTCCTGCACGTTGGCCGGGAAGAACACCGGCGTGCCGCAGGCCTTGAAGATGTGGTCGCTCTGGTGCGCGGCGGTGCTGCTCTTGGAGATGTGGTCGTCGCCCGCCACCGCGATGACGCCGCCCCAGGGCGTGGTGCCGGCCATGTTGGCGTGCTTGAAGACGTCGGAGCAGCGGTCCACGCCCGGGCCCTTGCCGTACCAGATGCCGAACACGCCGTCGAACTTCTGCCGGTCCTTCGGCGAGAAGCCCAGCATCTGCGTGCCCCACAGGGCCGTGGCCGCCAGCTCCTCGTTCACGCCGGGCTGGAAGACGATGTTCTGCGCCTTGAGGTACTTGCTGGCCTTCCACAGCGCCTGGTCGTAGCCGCCCAGGGGGGAGCCGCGGTATCCGCTGACAAAACCAGCGGTGTTTTTCCCCTGCTGCGCATCGCGCAGACGCTGCAGCATGGGCAACTTCACGAGGGCCTGTACGCCACTCATGAAGGCACGGCCGTAGTCGAGGCTGTACTTGTCGTCGAGGGTGACGGTCTCGAGGGCCTTGCGGATGTGTTCCGGCAGGGGGGCGTTCATCGTGGTGTCTCCAGGCTGTGCCTTGTGGGCGTGGCTGTATCGGCGGATCGGCGCTCGGGTGGAACGCCTCCCCGTCGCCATGATGCTTGCAAAGTGTATGACCGGAGCTGCGACAGGTGTTTGCTTTTGATGCCTCCAAAGGCCCTTTCAAAGAAACAACATTGCGACAATAAAGGCCCAATGGAAAAGATCGATAAGTATGACCTGACCATCCTGCAAGAACTGCAGGCCGACGCGCGCCTGACCAACGCCGAGCTGGCCAGCCGCGTGGGCCTGTCGGCCGCGCCGTGCTGGCGGCGCGTGCGGGCGCTGGAGGCGGCCGGCTACATCAAGGGCTATCACGCCGAGATCGACCGCCACAAGATCGGGCTGGGCGTGCTGGCCTTCGTGCGGGTGGACACCGAGCGCGTCACGCTCGACGCCACGCGCCGGCTGGAGGAGGCGATCCGCCAGATGCCCGAGGTGGTGAGCTGCCACTACATCAGCGGCACCGGCACCTTCGAGCTGCAGGTGGTGGCGCAGGACCTGGACGGCTTCTCGCGCTTCGCCCGCGAGCACCTGATGAACCTGCCCAACGTGAAGGACCTGCACACCAGCTTCTCGCTGGGCGAGGTCAAGGCCAGCCGGGCGCTGCCGCTGGGGCACCTGGAGCGCTGAGCGCGCCGGCGCCGCTCAGTCCAGGGTGTCGAAGAGCCGGAAGATCCACGACAGCTGGTAGGCCAGCGTGGCGGCGACGAACAGCGCATGGAAGCGCCGGCTGGCGGTGCGCGCCGCCACCAGGCACAGCACCACGAGGATCGGCGTGCGCACCAGGTACTCGCGGGCGAAGCGCGCGAAGTGCGCCTCGCCCTTCATGAAGGTGTCGACCACGTCCAGCAGGTAGGTGGCCGCCAGCAGCCCGAAGAACCAGGCGCGGCGCGTGTAGAAGTAGTCCTCGTAGCCCGCGTAGTCCTGCATGCTGTCGGGAAAGAGCAGCGCGCACAGCAGGAACAGCACGATCGCGTAGCCGATGACGAAGAGGTAGGTGCCGAAGGTCCAGACCTCGATCTGGTTGAGCCCGAACTGCCACCACCAGAAATGCACCAGCGCCAGCAGCACCGAGGCGACCCAGGCCAGGTGCACCGCATGCAGCCGGTACTGCCGCGGGTGCTGCACGATGCGCGCGACGCCCGAGAGCAGCCGCGTGACCCCCAGGCCGATGACCATGCCCATGACGACGCGCACATGGGCGAAGATGTCGTGGGCGGAAAGAACCTCGTGCTGCATGCGGTGGTGCGGTCCGGCCGGGGCCGTGGCGGGTCAGCGAAGTCGGCATTGTCTGCCCCCGGCGGACCGGCGGCCGATCCGCCGCGACAATCGCCTGCCGATGCCACCCATCACCCCCGAAGAATCGCCCCCCCTGTCGCCGCTCAAGCCCCGCCCCTCGCGCTGGGCCGCGCTGGAGCCGCTGAAGCTGCCGGTGTTCCGCATGCTGTGGAGCACCTGGCTCATGGCCAACGTCTGCATGTGGATGAACGACGTGGCGGCCGCCTGGATGATGACCACGCTGACCACCTCGCCGGTGTGGGTGGCGCTGGTGCAGTCGGCCTCCACGCTGCCGGTGTTCCTGCTGGGCCTGCCCAGCGGCGCGCTGGCCGACATGCTGGACCGCCGCCGCTGGCTGGTGGTGACCCAGTTCTGGCTGGCCGGCGCGGCGGTGGTGCTGTGCGCGGCCATCGCGCTGGACCTGATGACCGCGCCGCTGCTGCTGGTGCTGACCTTCGCCAACGGCATCGGCCTGGCGATGCGCTGGCCGGTGTTCTCGGCCATCGTGCCCGAGCTGGTGCCGCGCACGCAGCTCCCGGCGGCGCTGGGGCTGAACGGCATCGCG
The DNA here is from genome assembly GCF_044462705.1 of Xenophilus sp. Lineage (NCBI taxonomy): Bacteria > Pseudomonadati > Pseudomonadota > Betaproteobacteria > Burkholderiales > Comamonadaceae > Xenophilus > Xenophilus sp. Next base: position 1,225 of record NZ_JBIQNC010000093.1, on the reverse strand, counting down.
ATGAACGCCTCGCGCATCATCGGCCCGCTGACCGCCGGCGTGCTGATCGCCAGCGCCGGCAGCGTGTGGGTGTTCGCACTCAACGCGGTGCTGTGCGTGGCCTCGGGCTTCGTGGTGCTGCGCTGGCGGCGCGAGCACCGGCCCCATCCGCTGGGGCGCGAGCGGCTGATCAGCGCGATGCGGGTGGGCGTGCAGTTCGTGCGGCAGTCGCCGCGCATGCGGGCGGTGCTCACGCGCATCGCGATCTTCTTCCTGCACTCCACCGCCCTGCTGGCGTTGCTGCCGCTGCTGGCACGCGGCCTGCAGGGCGGCGGCGCGGGCACCTTCACGCTGCTGCTGGCCTCGATGGGCGCCGGCGCCATCGGCGCCGTGCTGGTGATGCCGCGGCTGCGCCAGGCCTACGGGCGCGACCAGATGGTGATCCGCGGGGCCACGCTGCATTCGGCCGCGACGCTGGTGATGGCGGTGGCGCCCAACGCCTGGGTGGCGGTGCCGGCGATGTTCTTCGGCGGCGCGGCCTGGATCACCACGGCCAACTCGCTCTCGGTCTCGGCCCAGCTCGCGCTGCCGGACTGGGTGCGCGCGCGCGGCATGGCGATGTACCAGATGGCGATCATGGGCGCCAGCGCCTTCGGCGCCGCGCTGTGGGGCCAGGTGGCCGAGGTCAGCAGCATGCAGACCAGCCTGATGATCTCGGCCGTCAGCGGCGTCCTGGTCATGTGGCTGGCGATCCGCACGGTGACGGACCATGTGGGCGAGGACGACATGAGCCCGGCGCAGGCCGGCTGGCCGGCGCACCCGATGCCGGACGCGCCGGCCGAGAGCGGCCGCGTGCTGGTGACGGTGGAATACCTGATCGACCCGGCGCGCGCCGCCGCCTTCCACGTGGTGATGCAGCACACCCGCCGCGCGCGGCTGGGCGAGGGCGCCATCGGCTGGGAGCTGCTGCACGACGTGTCGCAGCCGGAGCGCTACGTGGAGCAGATCGTCGACGAGTCGTGGACGGAGCACCAGCGCCGCTACAGCCGGGCCACCGCCGCCGACCTGGCGCTGCGCGAGCGCCGGCTGGCCTTCCACCAGGGCGAGGTGCCGCCGGTGGTGAAGCGCTACGTCATCACGCGCTAGCTTCGCCTCACGCCGCAGCGAGGGCGGCCGGGCGTCCCGCGCATGACTGCAGGATCCGCTGCGCGTCGAACGGCCCGGCATCGGCCGCGTCGGTCCAGGC
>NZ_JBIQNC010000092.1:0-18718 GCF_044462705.1 Xenophilus sp. | reverse complement strand
ACTACGGGCTGGAGGCGGACCTGTTCGCCGCCGTGCCGGAACTGGTCAAGGCGCTCTAAGGCCGACGGCCTGCCCGTCAGGCCACCGGCGCCAGGTGCGCGTTCACATGCTCGATGTTGTCCTGGTGCGCCGTCAGCATGGCGCCCAGGGCGGCGCGCAGTTCCTCGTCGCCGATCTCCGGCAGCAGCGCCTTCAGCTTCTTCGCCACCCAGCCCTGGCCGCGGTTGAGCAGCGCCAGCCGCGCCGGCAGGTCGGGCAGGGCCATCACCTTGCCGAAGAAGTCGCCGGTGCGGGTGCCGGGCGTGCCGTCCAGGCGGCGGATGGCCGTCATCAGCACGCCGCACCATTGCACCTCGCCGCGGTGGACCTCGCGCATCACCTCGGCCAGCGCGTCGTCCCCGATGCCTTCGCGCAGCAGCGTCAGCGCGACCCGCGCACCGGCGCGCTCGGCCTCCAGCAGTTCGTCGAGGGCCGCGATCAGCGTGTCGTCGCGGCGCCCGGCCTCGGCGCCCGGATCGGCCTGCGACCCCTGCACGAGTTCTGCGCCCAGCCGGTCGGCCGTGTCCAGCGCGATCGCGCGCAGCCGCTCCGCCGCGCCGGCGATGCGGTCGATCCGCGCGGCGCCCTGGCCGGCGTACAGCGCCATCGCCTCCAGGTTGCCGCTGGTCGAGCGCAGCGGCGAGTCGGTGCTGAACATCAGGATCGGCCGGCCGGCGTCGGCGCCGATCGGGATGCGGGCGCCGCTGAAAGGGCTGCCGTGCTCGCCGCGGGTGACGCTGTTGACCAGCACGCGCACGCCGGCGCCGCGCGGCCAGTTGATGTGGAAGTCCTCGGTCAGCAGCGTGTCGCCCTCGCGGGCGTCGACGATGCGCTGCTGGTGGTAGGGGTGGGCGAAGGATTCGTGCGTGGCCAGCAGCGCCGTGCCGAGCATCGCGCCCTGCGCGCCGGCCGACAGCACCGCCGCGACGTCGCCGCCGTCGGCCAGGCCGCCGGCCGCCAGCACCGGGATGCGCACGGCGGCCAGCACCTCGGGCAGCAGCTCGGCCAGCGGCTGCCGGCCGCGCACGTGGCCGCCGGCCTCCATGCCCTGGGCGATCAGCACCTGCGCGCCGGCCTCCTGCGCCGCCAGCGCTTCGGCGGCGCTGCCCACCTGGCACAGCACGCGCGTGCCGGCGGCGCGGCAGCGCTCCACGATCGGCGCGCTCAGGTCCCAGAACAGGCAGACGGCGGGCACTTCCAGCGTCAGCAGCAGGTCGACCTGGCGGCGCAGCAGGCCGGCCTCGGTGGCGGCCGGGATGATGCTCACGCCGAAGGGCCGGTCGGTCGCGGCGCGCACCGCCTGCACCTGCTCGCGGATCAGCGCCGGCGGCTCGCGCACCATGCCCAGCAGGCCGAAGCCGCCGGCGCGCGTCACGGCCGTGACCAGCTCGGCCCGCGCTACGCCGCCCATGCCGGCCAGCACCAGCGGCAGGCGGCAGCCGAGCAGTTCGCACACCGGCCGGTGCAGCACGCCGGCCGCCCGGCGCAGGGCCGGGTCCTCGATGTCCTTCGCGTCCGCCGCCTGCATCACAGGAAGATCGGCTGCGCTTCGATGCCGACCTGGCGCTGGTCGCGCACCGCGCGCACGCCGGGTATGTTCTCCGCCGCCACGCGGGCCGCGTCCTGGTCGGCCCGGCTGCGCGCCACGCCGGCGAAGTACACCACGCCGCCGTGCACGAAGACGCTGGACCAGGCGTCGGACCACCAGGGCTGGCCGTCCAGTTCGTGCAGCAGCCGGGCGCGGATCTGGTCGTCGTCGGCCGGCGCCTGCGGCTGCGGCTCGGATGCGGACGCCATGGCCAGCGCGCGCATCAGGTCGTAGCGCGTGACCAGGCCGGCCAGGCAGCCGCCCTGTACCACCACCACGCGGCGCACGTGGCGCGCCTCGAAGATGGAGGCGATGCGCGAGACGGGGGCGTCCTCTTCCACCTTGACCACGTCGGGGTTCATCACGTCGCGCACGCGGCGGCTGTGCGAGCGGATGTAGGCCTGCGAGCTGCCGTCCGGGCCCACCAGGCGCCGCCACCAGGTGCGCGCGTCGTGCGGCGCGGTGTCGGTGCCGATCTCGTAGCGGTGCAGCAGGTCGCCCTGGCCGACGAAGCCCAGCACCTCGCCGCGTTCGACCACCGGCACGCCGCTGATGCGGTGCTTGAGCAGGATCTCCACCACCTCGTGCAGTTCGGTGTCGGGCTGAACCGAGATCACCGAGCGGGTCATGATGTCGCTGGCTTGCATGTCGTACTCCTCTGAGGCCGTCGTGCCCTGATGCTGCACCCTTGAACGATCTCGGTAAAGCGATATTTATTGGACAATGAATGCGGAAAAATCGCATTCAAAAAGAGGCGCCGACACCGTGGACATCACGCTCGCCCTGACCTTCCTGGAGATCGCGCGCTCGCGCAGCTTCCTGCACGCGGCCGAGCGGCTGCACGTCACGCCGACCACGGTGAGCGCGCGGGTGCGCACGCTGGAGTCGCTGCTGGGCCGGCCGCTGTTCACGCGCAACAAGGCCGGCGCCGCGCTCACGCCGGCCGGCGAGCAGTTCGTGCCGCACGCCAGCCTGCTGGTGCAGGTGTGGGAGCGCGCGCGCCAGCAGGTGGCGGTGCCGGAGGGCCGCCGCGCCGTGCTGTCGGTGGGCTGCGAGGTCAGCCTGTGGGACCCGCTGCTGCTCGACTGGCTGCTGTGGATGCGCTCGGCCGCGCCGCACCTGGCCGCGCGCACCGAGGTCGGCGGCGCCGCCGAGCTGCTGGACAAGGTGGCGGCCGGCGTGCTGGACATCGCGATCGTCTACGCGCCCCGGCAGCGCCCGGGCCTGCGCGTCGAGCTGCTGATCGAGGAGAAGCTGGTGATGGTCACCACCTCGCCGCAGCGCGCCTTTCCGCGGCCGGGCGAATACGTGTACGTCGACTGGGGGCCGGACTTCGCGCTGCAGCACGGCATGGTCTTCGCCGAGCTGTCGAATCCGGGCGTGACGGCCGGGCTGGGGCCGCTGGGCCGCGAATACCTGCTGGCCGCGGGGGGAGCCGGCTACTTCCGCCAGGACGTGGTGCGCGACGACCTGCAGGCCGGCCGGCTGTATCGCGTGAAGGGGGCGCCCGAGTTCCTCTACCCGGCCTATGCGGTCTACGCGGCGGAGGGCGATGCGGCCATCGTCGAACCTGGGCTGGCCGGGTTCCGGCAGGCGGTGCGGCCGAAGGCGGCTTCGCCGCTCAGGCCGCCAGCGCCGACGGCGCCGCGGCCTGCTCGCCGGCCAGCAGGCGGTCGATGATCTCGCGCGAGCGCACGCCGCCGGCGTCGATGTTCAGCTTGAGCAGCTTGCGCTGCGGGTGCGTGCTGATCGAGCGCTGCTGCGCCTCCAGCATCACCTTGTCCTCGGCGAACACGCGGCCCTGGTTCTCGCGGATCTGCGCGGTGAGGTTGCGGTCCTTGACGTTGAAGTTGCGCGCCATGCCCCAGAAGTACCAGTGCGAGGTCTCGGTCTCGGGCGTGATGAAGTCCGTCACGATGCTGTAGACCTTCTTGTCGGCCGGCGCGTCGTAGCCGCCGTGGCCGGCCAGCGCCACGCCGACCTCGATCATCACGTGGCTGGGCGGCGTGAAGCGGCACACCTGCCAGCGGTCCACCGGCTGGTCGTCGGGCAGGTGGTTGCCGCGCAGGTTGGCGCGCCAGAAGGGCGGGGCCATCACGCCCTCCATGAAGCGGCTGGTGATGACCTGCTCGCCCTCGGTGCGGGTCTTGACGGGCGTCTCGTCGATCTCCTTCTGGCCGATGCTGGTGCTGTGCACGTAGGTCTCGTGCGTCAGGTCCATCAGGTTGTCGACCATGAGGCGGTAGTCGGCCGCGATGTGGTACAGGCCGCCGCCGTAGGCCCAGTCGGGGCTGTCGGCCCATTCGAGGTGCGGAATCTTGGCCGGGTCGGCCAGCGCCTGGTCGCCGGGCCAGACCCAGACGAAGCCGTGGCGCTCGACCGCCGCGAAGCGCCCGATGCAGGGGAAGGCCTGCACGCGCTGGCCGGGCATGGCGACCGTGCGGCCTTCCTCGCCCATCACCAGGCCGTGGTAGCCGCACACCAGCTGGCCTTCGCAGACCGTGCCCAGCGACAGGGGCGCGCCGCGGTGCGGGCAGAAATCCTCCAGCGCGACGGCGCGGCCGTCCTGGCCGCGGTAGAAGACCATCGCTTCGCCGCAGATGGTGCGGCCCAGGGGCTTGTCGTCGATCTCGTCGGGCGTGCAGGCGACGTACCAGGCGTTCTTGGGAAACATCGTGGGAACCTCTTCGTGTCGGGGAATGCGCTGGGCCGGATTATGGGAAGAGGCGTCCTCAATGTATACAGAAAATGACTCTATTCGATGTTTATCTAGGGTAAACGAGGATAAATGAACTTGATTCAAGTCGTGATGTATACATATAGACTCTTCGTCCCATGATGACATCCGCGATTCCCACGGCCGAAGGCGGCTCCCAGGCGGTGCGCGCGCAACTGCAGCTGCGCGAGATGATCCTGGCCGGCGAGCTTCCCCCCGGCGAGCGCGTGGGCGAGGTCGCCATCGTCGAGAAGCTGGGCATCTCGCGCACGCCGATCCGCGCGGCGCTGGTGCGGCTGGAGCAGGAAGGGCTGCTGGAGGCGCTGCCGCACGGCGGCTTCGCGGTGCGCTCCTTCTCCGAGCGCGAGGTGGCCGACGCCATCGAGCTGCGCGGCACGCTGGAGGGCCTGCTGGCCCGCGTGGCGGCCGAGCGCGGCGTGCCGTCGGCGCTGCTGGGGGAGGCGCGCGAGGCGCTGGACGAGATCGACGCCGTGCTGGCGCGCCCGCAACTGGACGAGGCCGACTTCACCCGCTACGTGGCGGCCAACGGCCGCTTCCACGCCGCGCTGCTGCGCATGGCCGACAGCCGCGTGCTGGCGCGCGAGGTCGAGCGGGTGGTGCGCATGCCCTTCGCCTCGCCTTCGGCCTTCGTGGTGGTGCAGGCCGACTCGCCCCAGGCGCGCGACATGTTCGTCGTCGCCCAGGCGCAGCACCGCGCCGTGCTCGACGCCATCCAGCGCCGCGAGGGCGCGCGCGCCGAGGCCATCATGCGCGAGCATGCGCGCATCGCGCAGCGCAACCTGCGCGAAGCGTTGCGCCTGCAGCGGCCGCAGGCGCTGCCCGGCGTCGCGCTGATCCGGCCGGAGGCATCCACGTTTACCCGAATGAAATAGCCACGGCCCGGCTATAGCAATCCGCGATAACTGATAGTGCACAGTTCTCTGGACCGCCCCGTCGGCGATCGGCGGAAAATCCGCGCCGTTTCTTGCCTCGCGCAGTGGCGTCCCATCCTTTCGTTTCACAGGAGACCGCAGATGAAGAAAAGAACCCTGATCCAGGCCGCCGTCGCTGCCGCCGCGCTGGCCGCCACGGCCACCGCCTTGGCGCAGGACGCCTTCAAGATCGGCCTGATTCTGCCCATGACGGGCCAGCAGGCCTCCACCGGCCGCCAGATCGAGGCCGCCGCGCGCCTGTACATGGCGCAGCACGGCGACAGCGTGGCCGGACGCAAGATCGAGCTGATCGTCAAGGACGACGTGGCCACGCCCGACGTGACCAAGCGCCTGGCGCAGGAGCTGATCGTCAACGAGAAGGTCAACGTCATCGCCGGCTTCGGCGTCACGCCCGCGGCACTGGCCGCCGCGCCGCTGGCCACGCAGGCCAAGGTGCCCGAGATCGTGATGGCCGCCGCCACCTCCAGCATCACCGAGGCCTCGCCCTACGTGGTGCGCTCCAGCTTCACGCTGCCGCAGGTGTCCGTCTCCATGGCCGACTGGGCGCCCAAGAACGGCATCAAGTCGGTGGTGACGCTGGTGTCCGACTACGGCCCGGGCAACGACGCCGAGAAGTACTTCACCGAACGCTTCGCCGCCAACGGCGGCAAGGTGATCGAGAAGCTGCGCGTGCCGCTGCGCAACCCGGACTTCGCGCCCTTCCTGCAGAAGGTGCGCGACGCCAAGCCCGATGCCCTCTTCGTCTTCGTGCCCTCGGGCGCCGGCGCGGCGGTGATGAAGCAGTTCCTCGAGCGCGGGCTGGACAAGGCCGGCATCAAGCTCATCGCCACCGGCGACGTGACGGACGACGACCAACTCAACGACATGGGCGACGGCGCGCTGGGCGTGGTCACCACGCACCACTACTCGGCGGCGCACCCCTCGGCGCTGAACAAGCAGTTCGTCGAGGCCTTCGAGAAGGCCAACAAGGGCATGCGCCCGAACTTCATGGCCGTGGGCGGCTACGACGGCATGCACCTGATCTACGAGGCGCTGAAGGCCACCGGCGGCAAGGGCGACGGCACCGCACTGGTCGAGAAGATGAAGGGCATGCGCTTCGAGAGCCCGCGCGGCGAGGTCCTGATCGACCCGGCCACGCGCGACATCGTGCAGGACGTGTACCTGCGCAAGGTCGAGAAGAAGGACGGCAAGCTCTACAACGTCGAGTTCGACGTGCTCAAGGCCGTCAAGGACCCCGGCAAGTCCAAGTAAGCGATCCTTCCGCCCGTTCGGGCTGAGCCTGTCGAAGCCTTGTACACCGCCTTCGACGGGTTCGGCCCGAACGGTGTGAGCCTGCTCGGGCCGAACGGTGTGAGACTTCCCGCATGCTGACCATCCTCTTCGACGGCATCGCCTACGGCATGCTGCTGTTCGTGCTCGCCGTCGGCCTCGCCGTGACGCTGGGCCTGATGAACTTCATCAACCTGGCGCACGGCGCCTTCGCCATGGCGGGGGGCTACATCACCGTGTTCGCCATGCAGAAGGCGGGCGTGCCCTTCCTCGCGTGCCTGCCGCTGGCCTTCGTGCTGACGGCGCTGGCCGGCGCCGTGCTGGAGCGGCTGCTGTACCGGCCGATGTACGGCCGGCCGCACCTGGACCAGGTGCTCTTCTCCATCGGCCTGGCCTTCATGGCGGTGGCGGGGCTGGACTACTTCGTCGGCTCCTCGCAGCAGAACATCCACCTGCCCGAGTGGCTGCGCGGGCGCACCGAGATCGGCGACGGCGCCTTCCTGCTGGGCATGGGCCACTACCGCATCTTCATCATCGCGGTGTGCGCGCTGCTGACGGTGGTGCTGCAGGCCATCCTCACCCGCACGCGCTTCGGCAGCCGGCTGCGCGCGGCGGTGGACGACCCGCGCGTGGCCTCGGGCCTGGGCATCAACGTCAACGTGGTGTTCCTGCTCACCTTCGCCGCCGGCTCCGGGCTGGCCGGGCTGGGCGGTGCGCTGGGCGCGGAGATCCTGGGCATGGACCCGACCTTCCCGCTCAAGTACATGATCTATTTCCTCATCGTGGTGGCGGTGGGCGGCACCTCGTCCATCACCGGCCCGCTGATGGCGGCGCTGCTGCTGGGCATCGCCGACGTGGCCGGCAAGTACTACATCCCCAAGATGGGCGCCTTCACGGTGTACCTGCTGATGATCGTGATCCTGATGTGGCGGCCGCAGGGCCTGTTCACCCGCAAGGGGGCCCGCTGATGAGCACACCCGTCACGACAACGCGCGACTGGCAGGCGCCGCTGATGGCCAAGGCGCGCTGGCGCCCGTGGGAGTTCGTCCTGTGGGCCGCCGCCTTCGCGCTGCCGCTGGTCTTCCCCTCGCACTCGCTGATGGTCAACGAGATCGCGATCGTGGCGCTGTTCGCCATGTCGCTGGACCTGATCCTCGGCTACACGGGCATCGTCTCGCTGGGTCATGCGGCCTTCTTCGGCTTCGGCGCCTACGCGGCGGCGCTGTTCGCCAAGCACGTCATGCCCGACCCGACCGTCGGGCTGGTGGTGGCGATCGCGCTGAGCGCGCTGCTCGGGCTGGTGGCCAGCGTCACCATCCTGCGCGGCAGCGACCTCACGCGGCTGATGGTCACGCTCGGCACCGCGCTGCTGCTGCTGGAGCTGGCCAACAAGCTCGACTGGCTCACCGGCGGTGCCGACGGCCTGCAGGGCGTGGTGATGGGGCCGGTGCTCGGCCTGTTCGAGTTCGACCTGTTCGGCCGCACCGCGGCGTGGTATTCGCTCACGGTGCTGCTGCTGCTGTTCGTCGTGATGCGCCACATCGTGCACTCGCCCTTCGGCGCGACGCTCAGGGCCATCCACGACAACCGGCTGCGCGCCATGGCGATCGGCGTGCCGGTGGCCGCGCGCATGGTGACCATCTACACCGTGGCCGCCGCCATCGCCGGCGCCGCCGGCGCGCTGCTGGCGCAGACCACCGGCTTCGCCTCGCTGGACGTGCTGGCCTTCGACCGATCGGCCGACGTGCTGCTGATGCTGGTGATCGGCGGCGTGGGCTGGCTCTACGGCGGCGTGGCCGGCGCCATCGTGTTCAAGCTGCTGCAGGACTGGCTGTCATCGGTGACGCCGCAGTACTGGATGTTCTGGATCGGGCTGATCCTGGTGCTGCTGGTGCTGGTGGGCCGCGAGCGGCTGCTGCGGCCGTGGACCTGGTTCGGGGGAGGGCGCAAGGCATGACGTCCGCCACCGTGTCCAACGTGAACGACGCGCCGGTCGTGCTGGAGGCCCAGGGGCTGGTGATGCGCTTCGGCGGCATCACCGCCACCGACAACGTCTCGCTGCAACTGCGCCGCGGCGCGCGCCATGCATTGATCGGCCCCAACGGCGCCGGCAAGACCACCCTGGTCAACCTGCTGACGGGCGTGCTCGCGCCCACCGCGGGCCGCATCGCGCTGCTGGGCCAGGACGTGACCCGCCTGGCGCCGCACCAGCGCGTGGCGCGCGGGATGGTGCGCACCTTCCAGATCAACCAGCTGTTCGACGCCATGACGCCGCTGGAGACGCTGGCGCTGGTGGTGTCGCAGCAGCAGGGCCTGACGCGCCAGTGGTGGCGGGCGCTGGGCAGCTCGAAGGCGGTGGCCGAGCGCGCCGGCGCGCTGCTGGAGCAGTTCCACCTGGCCGACGTGGCGCAGCAGAAGGTGCAGCACCTGGCCTACGGCAAGCGCCGCCTGCTGGAGATCGCCATCGCGCTGGCCTGCGAGCCGCGCGTGCTGCTGCTGGACGAGCCCGTGGCCGGCGTGCCGCCGGGCGAACGCGAGGAACTGCTGGCCACCGTCGCGGCCCTGCCGGCCGACGTCTCGGTGCTGCTCATCGAACACGACATGGACCTGGTCTTCAGCTTCGCCGACCGCATGACGGTGCTGGTCAACGGCGCCCTGCTCACCGAGGGCACGCCCGACGAGATCGCCGCCGATGCGCGCGTGCGCGAGGTGTACTTGGGGCATGGGGAGGCCGCGCATGGCTGAACTGCTCGAAGTCGAGAACCTCAGCGCCGGCTACGGCGAGGCGGTGGTGCTCGACGGCATCTCGCTCGCGCTGGGCGAGGGCCGCACGCTGGCCCTGCTGGGCCGCAACGGCACCGGCAAGACCACCTTCATCGACACCCTGGCCGGCGCCACGCGCCAGCACGGCGGCAGCATCCGCCTGGGCGGGCAGCGCATCGACGGACTGGCCTCGCACCTGCGCGCGGCCGCCGGCATCGGCTGGGTGCCGCAGGAGCGCAACATCTTCAAGTCGCTGACGGTGCACGAGAACCTGACGGCCGTGGCCCGGCCCGGTGCCTGGACGCCGGCGCGCGCCTACGAGATGTTCCCGCGGCTGGCCGAGCGCAAGGGCAACCTGGGCACGCAGCTCTCGGGCGGCGAGCAGCAGATGCTGGCGGTGGCCCGCGCGCTGGTGGTCAACCCGCGCCTGCTCCTGCTGGACGAGCCGCTGGAAGGCCTGGCGCCGATCATCGTCGAGGAGTTGCTGCGCGCCATCCGCCGCATCACGCAGGGCGAGGGGCTGGCCGCCATCATCGTGGAACAGCACCCGCAGGCGATCCTCGCGATCTCCGACGAGGCGGTGGTGCTGGACCATGGCACCATCGTGCATCGCGACGCGGCGGCCACCCTGGCGTCGCAGCCCGAGGTGCTGGACCGGCTGCTCGGCGTCGCGCGATAGAGCGCCGCGGCCCGCGCGGCGCACGGCAAGGAGTCCCGCCATGTCCCGTGTCCTGGTGCGCAGTTTCGGTGTCTCGCTCGACGGCTTCGCCGCCGGGCCCGACCAGAGCCTCGAACATCCCCTCGGGGTGCGCGGCGTCGAACTGGTGGATTGGTTCTTCCCGACCCGCGTGTGGCAGCGCATGCAGGGGCAGGGCGAGGGCGAGACCGGCGTGGACAACCGCATCGCCGAGCTGGGCTTCGCCGAGGTCGGCGCCTGGATCCTCGGGCGCAACATGTTCGGCCCGGTGCGCGGCCCCTGGCCCGACGAATCCTGGCGCGGCTGGTGGGGCGAGGAGCCGCCCTACCACGTGCCCGTCTTCGTGCTCACCCACCATGCCCGCGCGCCGCTGGCGATGCAGGGCGGCACCACCTTCCACTTCGTCACCGGCGGCATCGAGGAGGCGCTGGCCCGCGCGAAGGAGGCGGCCGGCGGGCGCGACGTGCGCATCGGCGGCGGCACGTCCACCGTGCGGCAGTACCTGCAGGCGGGCCTGATCGACGAACTGCACCTGGCGCTGCGCCCGGTGCTGATGGGCCGCGGCGAGGCGCTGTTCCAGGGGCTGGACCTGCCGGCGCTCGGCTACGTGTGCGACCGCCAGGAGCCGGGCGAGCGCGCCACGCACGTCTTCCTGCGGCGCCGCGCCTGAATGCCGCCGGACAGGCCGGCCTAGGCGATGTGGCCGATGGCGCGCACTGCAGCGCGCCGGCAGACTTCCGGGATGGCCGAACCCGCACCCCAGCCCTACCAGCTCGCCAGCTTTCCGGCGCTCGACAAGCCCTTCAATACACCCGGCGAGGCGGCGCGTGCGGCGCTGCAGGCCCTGCTGATCCACTCCATCGCCACGCGCAACGAGTACGGCGGCATGATCTGCAGGCTGCGCGGCAAGTACTACGTGATGCCCTACGTCGAGGGCGAGCGCAACAGCGTGAGCGTGGGCCAGGATGCGCCGGACAAGGGCTGCCCCATCGAGGGCGCCGTGCCGGTGGCCTACTACCACACCCATCCCAACGTGGCGGGCGCCGGCTTCACCATGAAGCCGGACGAGATGTCGCCCGAGGACGAGGCCGTGGCCAGGGGCGCGCGCATCGATGCCTACATGGGCAGCATCAGCGGCCTGTACCTGAAGTTCAACCACAAGACCGGCAAGACCTATGTGGCCGGCCCGCGGCTGATCAATTCGGAGCCGCCCTCGCCGCCGCCCGCGAAGAAGCCCCAGACCAGGCAGAAGGGCCTGCCGCCCAAGACCATCAAGGTCGCGCCGCCGCTTTGAGCGGGTGCGGGCGCCGGGCGGCTCAGCGCTGCCGGCGGCGCACCGGGGCCGCGGCGGCCGCAGGCGGCGGCGCCGCGCGGCTCGCCGCCTCCAGATGCTCCACCAGCATCCGCGCCGCGGGCGAGAGCGAATCCTCGTCGCGGAAGCAGATGACGATGCGCCGGTGCGCCCACGGGTCGGCCAGCGGCACCACGCGCACGCCCACGGTCTGCGCGATCGGCTCCGCCACCTCGCGCGGCACCACCGCGATGCCCAGTCCCGCGCGCACGCAGCGCAGCGAGGCGTCGAAAGTGGACACCACCGCCCGGTAGTGCAGCGGCCGCCCGGCGATGGCCGCGGCGCGCGCCAGCATGCTGTGCACCGCGGTGGAGGCGGGCAGGCCCACGTGCTCGCAGGCCAGCGTCTCCTCGAAGCGGCACTCGGCCTGCCGTGCCAGCGGGTGCGAGGGCGGGGCGATGATGGCCAGGCGGTCGTGCCGGTAGGTCCGCGTCTGCAGGCCCTCCAGGTCGGCCGCGTCCCAGCACACGCCCAGCGTCGCCACGCCCTCGCGGATCGCGCGCACCAGGTCGCGGCTCAGCGCCTCCTCGATGTCCACGCGGATCTCGCGGTGCGCCGGCGCCTGCAGGAAGCGCGCGATGTCGTCGGGCAAAAACTCCGCGATGGTCGAGACGGTGGCCAGCATGCGCACCAGCCCCTTCACGCCGCGGCCGTAGGCGGCCATGTCGCGCGCCACGCGGTCGGCGCCGGCCAGCATGCCGCGCGCGTGCTCCAGCAGAATCTCGCCGGCCGGCGTCGGCACCACGCCGCGGCGGCGCCGCTCGAACAGCGGCGCGCCCACCGTGGCTTCGAGCTGCGCGAGGCGCTTGCTCACGGCCGAGGCCACGATGTGCTGGCGCTCGGCGGCGCGGGCGATGTTGCGCGTCTCGCAGACGGCGACGAACAGGCGCAGGCTGGTGAGGTCGAGGTCGCGCATGGCGGGCGTAGCGTTCCGATCGGGAATGTCTGGCGTTCCAGATTACCGCTTTTGAGATGAATCGGGAATGCCTAAAGTCGCCCCGAAAGGAGACCACGTCCGATGATCCCCACGAAGCTGCCCGCCCGCGCCGTGATCCGCGAGGTCGGCCTGCGCGACGGCCTGCAGAGCATCGCCACCGTGCTGCCCACCGGGCGCAAGCGCGAATGGATCGCCGCCGCCCACGCCGCCGGCCAGCGCGAGATCGAGGTCGGCTCCTTCGTGCCGGCGCGCCTGCTGCCGCAACTGGCCGACACCGCCGAGCTGGTGGCCTATGCGAAGACGCTGCCGCAGCTCTTCGTCTCGGTGCTGGTGCCCAACCTGCGCGGCGCAGAGAACGCCATCGCCGCCGAAGCCGACCTGATGATCGTGCCCCTGTCGGCCAGCCACGCCCACAGCCTGGCCAACCTGCGCCGGACGCCCGACGAGGTGGTGGCCGAGGTGGCGAAGATGCGCGCCGCGCGCGACGCCGCCGGCAGCCGCACGCTCATCGAGGGTGGCGTCGGCACCGCCTTCGGCTGCACGCTGCAGGGCGAGGTGAAGCCGGCCGAGGTGCTGCGCCTGATGCAGGCCCTGCTCGACGCCGGCGCCGACCGCGTGAGCCTGGCCGACACCGTGGGCTATGCCGACCCGGCGCAGGTGCGCCGCCTGTTCGAGCAGGCCGTGCACATTGCCGGCGAGCGCTTCTGGTGCGGCCACTTCCACGATACGCGCGGCCTGGGCCTGGCCAACGTGTACGCCGCGCTGGAAGTGGGCGTGGCCCGCTTCGACGCCTGCCTGGCCGGCATCGGCGGCTGCCCGCACGCGCCCGGCGCCAGCGGCAACGTCTCCACCGAAGACCTGGCCTACATGCTCGGCAGCATGGGCATCGCCACCGGGCTGGACATCGGCGCGCTGCTGGCCTTGCGCAAGCGCGTGGCCGGCTGGCTGGCCGGCGAGACGCTGCACGGCACGCTGTGGCGCGCCGGGCTGCCCAAGACCTTCGCGCCGCAGCCGCTGCCCGCGGCCGCCTGACCCCGCTTACTTTTCCCCGACGAGGAGTCCATGCCTGAAGACACCCCCCTGCCGCTGGCCGGCATCCGCGTGCTCGAGTTCTCGCACATGGTGATGGGTCCGACCTGCGGAATGATCCTGGCCGACCTGGGCGCCGAGGTCATCAAGGTCGAGCCGCCCGGCGGCGACCGCACCCGCCGGCTGCCCGGCCTGGGCATCGGCTTCTTCCGCAGCTTCAACCGCAACAAGAAGAGCGTCGTCATCGACATCTCGACCGACGAGGGCGCCGCCACCGCCGCCGGGCTGGCGCGCCAATGCGACGTGGTGGTCGAGAACTTCCGCCCCGGCCTGATGCGCGAGCGCGGGCTGGACTACGAGACGCTCAGCCGCGGGGCGCCGCACCTGGTCTACGCCTCGCACAAGGGCTTCCTGCCCGGCCCCTACGAGAAGCGCCTGGCGCTGGACGAGGTGGTGCAGATGATGGGCGGCCTGTCGTACATGACCGGCCCCGAGGGGCGCCCGCTGCGCGCCGGCACCAGCGTCAACGACATCATGGGCGGCATGTTCGGCGCCATCGGCGTGCTGGCCGCGCTGCGCGAGCGCGAGCGCACCGGCCGCGGGCAGGAAGTGCAGAGCGCGCTGTTCGAGAACTGCGTGTTCCTCTGCGCGCAGCACATGCAGCAGTTCGCGATGACCGGCGAGGCGCCGCCGCCGATGCCCTCGCGCGTCTCGGCCTGGAGCGTGTACGACGTGTTCACCCTCGCGGGCGGCGAGCAGCTCTTCATCGGTGCCGTCAGCGACAAGCAGTTCGCCACCCTGTGCCGCGTGCTGGAGGCGCACGAGCTGGCCGCCGACCCGCAACTGGCCGACAACGCCAGCCGCGTGGCGGTGCGCCCGCAGCTCCTGCAGCGCCTGGGCGCGATCCTGCAGCACCACCGCGCGGCTGAGCTGGCGCCGAAGCTGGAAGCCGCCGGCGTGCCTTATGCACCCATCGTGCGGCCCGACCAGCTGCTGGACGATCCGCACCTGCGGCAAAGCGGCGGCCTGGTGCCGATGCGCAACGAGGAGGGCGGCCAGAGCGATGCGGTGCTGCTGCCGCTGCAGATGGGCGGGCGCCGGCCCGGCGTGCGCCGGCCGCTGCCGCGCGTGGGCGAGCACACCGAGGAGATCCTCGCGGGGCTGCGATCCGCCGCCCCGGCCTGAGCACCACGCATCACCGAGACGAACCAAGGAGACACCACCCCATGAACATCACATCCCCCTTCGCCCTTTCCCGCCGCCACCTGCTGGGCCTGGCCGGCGCGCTGGCGCTGCCGCGCGCGGCCCTGGCCCAGCCCGACAAGCCGATCCGCATCGTGCTGCCGATCAGCGCCGGTTCGGGCGTGGACGCCATCGCCCGCGCCGCCGCGCCCGCGCTGGGCCAGGCCTTCGGCCAGCCGGTGGTGATCGAGAACCTGCCCGGCGCCGGCGGCATCACCGGCGCCGCGGTGGTCGCCAAGGCCGCGCCCGACGGGCTGACGCTGGGCATGGTCTCCAACAACCACGTCATCAACCCGGCCGTCTACAAGAAGATGCCCTTCGACGCGATCGAGGACTTCACGCCCATCAGCGTGGTCGGCGCCACGCCGCTGGTGCTGCTGGTCAACCCCAAGGTGCCGGCGAAGAACGTGCCCGAGCTGGTCGCGCCGCTCAAGGGCAAGCCCGACGGCTACAACTACGCCTCCTCGGGCAACGGCACCATCATCCACCTGGCCGGCGAGATGTTCATGGACGAGGCCGGCGTGAAGGCGCGCCACATCCCCTACAAGGGCACCGGCCCGATGGTCACCGACATGATCGCCGGCCAAGTCGAGATCGGTGTGGTCGCGCTGCCGGCGGCGCAGCCGCACATGAAGAGCGGCGCGCTGCGCGCCGTCGGCCTGTGCGGCCCGGCGCGCTCGCCGGCGGCGCCGGACCTGCCGACCATCGCCGAGCAGGGCCTGCCCGGCTACAGCGTCGAGGGCTGGTTCGCCTTCGTCGGCCCGGCGAAGCTGCCCGCGGCCGAGGTCCGGCGCGCGCACGACGCGATCACCACCGCCTTCGCCGCGCCCGAGGTGGCGGAGGCGATGCGCAAGCAGGGCAACGTCATCCACCCCGGCACGCCGCAGGAGGCGGCAGCGTATTTCCGCAGCGAGGCGGCCCGCTACGCCGCGCTGGTAAAGAAAGCCAATGTCGTACTGGAGTAGGACCCTCCCGACAGCGCCGGCAGCCAAAGGCCGACGCGACAGGGGGGCGGGGGAGGGACAGACGCGGCGTGCGGTCATCCCTAGAGTGGTGGTTTGACCCGACCATTGGGAGACCCCGACATGACCTCATTCTTCCCCCGACTCTCCACCCTGGCTGCCGTGCTCGCGGCAGGCGCCCTGATCACGGCTTGCGGCAAGGGCCCCGACGGTGCTCCCACGCCCGACTCGGCCAGCCCGCCGCCCCCGGCGGCTGCACCGGCGCCCGCCATGCCCAGTTCGCCGGCGGCGCCCGCGAGCCCCAGCGAGCCGTCCGGCGCCGCGCCGGGAACACCTGCCACCCCGGCACCGGCGCCCGGTTCGGGCGAAGGCGCACCGGCCTCCACGGACCCGTCGCAGCCCAAGTGATCCCCCGCGCCGCCCCCGCGCACGGCGGGGCGGACAGGTGAGGCCGGCCGCATCCCGGCCGGCTGGGTGATGGCCACCGCCTGCCCGTCCTGCGGCCAGCGCAACCGCGACAAGGCGCTGCGCTGCGCGCGCTGCGGCGCGCCGCTGGGCGCCGAGCCGACCGCAGCGGCGATGCCTGCTGCGCCGGAAAGCGGGGTACCTGACTGGCGCGCGGATGCTGCAGACGACCCGCGCGCCGGCGATGGCCGTGCCCGGGATCGTCGCGCCGCGTCAGGCACGGGCATGGCTTGGCTGCCGTGGGCGATTGCCGGCATCGCGGCGGCGGTGGCCGGCTACGTCGTGCTGAACCGTCCGGCGCCGGCGCCTTCCGCGGGCGAAGAGGCGCCTGCTGCGGTCGCTGCGCCGTCGCCTGCACCTGCGGCGGCGCCGGCTGCTGCCGTGCCGGCTCCTGCGCCAGTCGAGCCGTCGCAGGCCAAGGCCGCACCGCCGCCCGCCCCGCGCGAGGCTGACCGCGCCGTGGCGCCTGCGCGCCCTCGAAACGTGCGCCGCGAACCACCACCCGAGACACGCGCCGCGGCTGCCCCGCGGCGGGCGTCCCCGCGCGAAGAAGCGGCGCCGGTTCCGTCCGCGCCGCCGCCCGGCGACGCCATGGCGCCTGCCGACTCACCTTGGGTGAGTCCGCCTCCGGCGCGGGAGGCGACCAACACCGCCGCACCCGGCTATCGCGATGCCGGCCCGCCGGTCGTGATCGGGCCCGGCCCGCGCGTCATGCCGCCGGCGTTCGCCGAGTCGGACGATCCGCGCGCCCCGGCGGTGCGAGGCGATCCCGGCCCGCCCCCGGCGGCCGGCCCCGGGCCGCGGTACGACTTCGGTTCGCCCGGCGCCGCGCGGCGCTGAACGCCGCGAACCCCGGCAGGCCGCGCCTGCTCAGCCCGCCTGCACTGCGCGGCCGATCTCCGGCCAGCGGCGATGCAGCCACACCCACGACAGCAGGCCCACCCCCAGCATCGTGATGCAGGTCAGCGCCAGCGCGAAGGGCGAGTGCATCACCAGCGGCGCGATCACGCCCGCCACCAGGCCGTTGGCGGTGGAGCCGATCACCGCCTGCAGCGACGAGGCCATGCCGCGCCGCTCCGGGTGCAGGTCCAGCACCAGCAGCGTGACCACCGGCACCATCAGCGCCCAGCCGTAGGCGAAGACGGTCAGCGGCCAGATCGCCCACCAGGCCTGGGGCCAGAAGAAGGTGTTGGCCACCAGGTTCACCGCCGCCGCCACCAGCATGATGAGGAAGCCGTCGCGGATCTGCCGCTTGGGCGTGAGCTTGCCGGCCTTGCGCCCGCTGGCGCGCGCGCCAAGCATGATGCCGCTGATGTTCAGCACGAAGAACCAGAAGAACTGCGTGGGCTCCAGCCCCAGGTGATGGCCGAGGAAGGCGGGCGCCGCCAGCACGTAGAGGAACATGCCGTTGAAGGGCACGCCGCTGGCCAGCGCCAGCAGCAGGAAGCGCGGGTCGGAGCACAGCTGCCAGTAGCCGCGCATCAGGTCGCGCACCGCGAAGCGCTGGCGGTGCGCCACGTGCAGCGTCTCCGGCAGCAGCCGCCAGTTGGCTGCCCACAGCACCAGCCCCACGCCGACCAGGAACCAGAACACGCTGTGCCAGCCCAGGTGCGCGAACAGCAGCCCGCCGACGATCGGCGCGATGGCCGGCGCGACGCCGAAGAAGATGGTGACCTGGCTCATCACCTTCTGCGCCTCGGCCGGCGGGAACATGTCGCGGATGACGGCGCGCGAGACGACGATGCCCGCGCCGGTCGACAGGCCCTGCAGCGCGCGGAAGAACACCAGCTGCCCGATGGTCTGCGACAGCGCGCAGCCCAGCGAGGCCAGCGTGAACACCGCCAGCCCCCACAGCACCACCGGCCGGCGGCCGAAGCTGTCCGACAGCGCGCCGTGGAACAGGTTCATGAAGGCGAAGCCGAACAGGTAGGCCGACAGCGTCTGCTGCATCTCGCCCGGCGTCGCGCCGATCGACTGCTGGATGCCGGCGAAGGCCGGGATGTAGGTGTCGATGGAAAAGGGGCCCAGCATGCCCAGCACCGCGAGCAGGACGGCCAGCGCCCAGCGCGGGGCGCGCCACAGGTGGGCGGCGTCGGGGTTCATGCGGGAAGTCTCCGTTTCACTCGAAAAAAGAAGAGCGCCCCGCGCCCAGTGGATGGGCGCCGCGGGCGCTGGGTCTGCAGGCGGTGTGGCTTACAGGCTGTCGATGAAGCTGCGCAGCTTGTCGCTGCGGCTCGGGTGCTTGAGCTTGCGCAGCGCCTTCGCCTCGATCTGGCGGATGCGCTCGCGCGTCACGTCGAACTGCTTGCCCACCTCTTCCAGCGTGTGGTCGGTGGACATCTCGATGCCGAAGCGCATGCGCAGCACCTTGGCCTCGCGCGGGGTGAGCGAGTCGAGGATGTCCTTCACCACGTCGCGCAGGCCGGCCTGCATGGCCGCCTCGATCGGCGCGGTGTTGTTGGTGTCCTCGATGAAGTCGCCCAGGTGCGAGTCGTCGTCGTCGCCGATCGGCGTCTCCATGGAGATCGGCTCCTTGGCGATCTTCATGATCTTGCGGATCTTGTCCTCGGGGATCTCCATGCGCTCGGCCAGGATGGACGCATCGGGCTCGAAGCCGAACTCCTGCAGGTGCTGGCGGCTGATGCGGTTCATCTTGTTGATCGTCTCGATCATGTGCACCGGGATGCGGATGGTGCGCGCCTGGTCG
>NZ_JBIQNC010000091.1:2542-18741 GCF_044462705.1 Xenophilus sp. | reverse complement strand
CTCCAGCGGGCCGAACAGCGGGCTCGCCTCGAGCGGCCGGCGCCAGTCGCCCTTGTGGAAGCGCGGCGCGTCGCCTTCGTAGGGCGTGATGATCCGCGTGATCCCGGCCACCCAGTCCACCGTCTCGTCGCGCACGTTCCACACCAGCCCCAGGCGGCCCTCGGGCCGCAGCAGGCGATGGAATTCGCGCAGCGCCGCCTCGGAGGCGAACCAGTGGAAGGCCTGCGCGCAGACGATGGCGTCGGCCGAGGCGTCGGGCAGCGGCACCGCGTCGGCCGTGGCGGCCACGGCCTGCACCGCCGGCAGCGCGGCCTGCAGCTGCGCGCGCATCGCATCGACCGGCTCCACCGCCGTCACCGCGGCGCCGGTGCGCGCCAGGAGGGCGGTGAACTTGCCGGTGCCGGCGCCCACGTCCAGCACGCTGCGGCCCGGCCCCAGCGCGAGCGTGTCCTGCAGCCAGCCGAGCAGGGGCGCCGGGTAGTCGGGCCGGCCGCGCACGTAGGTGCCGGCCTCGCGCGAGAAGCCTTGCCGGGCGGCGTCGTGCACTTGGGAGGTCATGTGGATGGCCTTGCGCTCAGTTCCAGAAGGCGTCGAAGCCCTCGAACGGCTCGAAGCGCCCGGGGCCGGCCACCTTCAGGCGCAGCGGGCCGGGCATGGCGCGCTCGCGCTCGGGATGCGCCGGGTCGCCGGGATAGGCCATCGCGCGCATGCCGCCGTCCAGCTCGAACACGTGCGGCCGCACGCAGTAGGGCGGGCGCGCCCGGGCGCCGGCCATCAGCGCCGCCACGTCGCGCAGGTGGCCGATGTGGGCCAGGCTCATGATCTGCGGCGGTGCCAGCGCCATTTCGCCGTCCCAGTAGCGCCGCAGCGCCTCGCGCGGGGTGAGCCAGGCGCTGGCGACGGCCTCGTGGTCGTCGTGCACGGCGGTCTGGCCGGCCGGCAGCGCGGCGAGGAAGAAGCGGGTGTCGAAGCGCCGGCCCTGGAAGGAGACCGAGCGCTCCGGCGTGATCCAGCGCGACCAGGGCTGCAGCGCGCCGACGTGCGGCGCCAGCCCGAGCCGGGCCAGCGCCTCGCCGAAGAGCAGGCCCTCGCCGCACAGCCGCGCCGCCTGTGCTGCCGCGGCGGCGTCCGCGCCCTCGGCGAAGAGCACGCCGCATTCCTCGAAGGCTTCGCGCAGGGCGGCCATGCACAGGGCGAGCGCGGCGTCCGGCGCCAGGTCCGGCTCGCCGAGTTGCCGGTGCAGCGCATCGGCCTGCGCGGCGGCGCCCGCCAGGCCGTCGCCGGCGTCGACCTTGCCGCCGGGGAAGACCCAGGCCCCGCCCAGCACGGACGAGCGGCTGTGGCGCTGCACCATGAACACCTCCGGCCCCTCGGCGCCGTCGCGCACCAGCAGCACGCTGGCGGCAGGTTCGATGGGCAGGGCGGCGGGTGTCTCCATGGCGGGCTCGGGCGGGTGGCAGCCTGCCATTGTGCGCCGGGCACGCCCTTCGGCCTGTCGCCCGCATCCGGCGTTGCGGCGATGATGCGCCCCGGCATGACGATCAACCTGCAGACCCTCAAGTGTGGCGAGTGCGGCGGCGGCGAGCTGCGGCGCACCGGCCTGAACCAGTACGAATGCGCGCACTGCGGCTCGGTGTCGGTGGTGGAGGACGATGTCTCCGACCGGCTCGACCGCGTGCTCGACCAGGTCCAGCGCGCCGCGGCCGAGCGCCTGGCGGCCGAGGAGGCGGCGCGGCGGCGCCATCTGGCGCGCATCGCCGGCTATGCGGCGATCGGGGTGGCGGCGCTGGCGGGCGTGGTGGTGCTCGTCCAGCTCCTGTCCCCGCGGCCCGAGCCGGCCCGGCGCACCGCCGTGGCGGCGCGCACGGCGCCGCAGCCGCCCGAGGTGCCGCCCGACAGCCTGGCGCTGGGCGAGGCCGTGCAGGTGCTGGCGGGCGCCGGCAGCAGCGCGCGGCCGCGGCTGTTCGTGCTGGCGCGCAACCAGGGGCCGCTGCCGCTGGCCCGCCCGTCGGTCACGGCCGTGTTGCGCGACGCCGGCGGCGCGGTGATCGGCGAGCGCCGCGAGTCGCTGCCGCTGGACGTGCTGATGCCCGGCGAGTCGGCGCCGCTGCTGTTCGACCTGCCCGCGGGCCAGGCGGTCGCCGGCCAGACGCTGCGGGCCGAGCAGCTGGAGGCGGTGCGCGACGGCGTGCCGGCGCCGGCGTTGCGCTTCGCGCGCGTGCGCCTGGTGCAGCAGGACGAGTCGCTGCGGCTGGTCGGCCTGCTGGCCCACCCACAGCCGCAGGGCGGGGGCGACGCCCTGGCCCAGTGCGAGGTGCTGGCGATGGTGTACGACGGCGCCGGTGCCCCGGTCGGCTTCGGCCGCGGCCACGCGCCGGCCGGCGAGCTGCCGCCCGGCGCCCGCACGGCGATGGACGTGCGCATCGAGCGCTTCGGCAACCGCCAGGCGCCGATCGCGGCGTGGGACTACCGCATCGGCTGCCGGCGCGCGGCGTCGCAGCCGCCCGGCGGGCGCGCCGCGCTGCTCAGCGCCGACCGCGTGGTGCGCACCGAGGGCGGCCCCGAGCCGCTCAACGCGCGCCTGCGCGTGAGCACCGAGGAGCTGCTGGCCGACGATGACGAACGCTTCGACCCGGCCCGGCTCGAACTCGGGCCGCTGGTGGCCGGGCGCGACACGGTGCAGCGCCCGGTGTACCTGGCCGAGATCGTCAACCGCAGCCAGGAGGCCATCGCCCTCGCGCCGGCCGCGCTGATCACGCACTTCAACGGCGCGCGCGCCGCCGGCGAGACGCTGGCCGCGGGGCCGGCGATGCTCTATCCGGGCGAGCGCTTCCCGCTGCTGCTCGACCCCGGCCGCGAGGAGCGCATCACCACCACCCACATCGAGTGGAAGCCGATGCGCCGCGCCGCGCTGCCGGGCGCGCGCCCGGCGCTGGAGGTGCAGGTCACCGGCACCCGCGCCGACACCAGCAGCGTGCTGGTCAACTTCAGCCGGCGCTACACGTACCGCTATGCCGAGGTGAGCGGCACCGTGCGCAACACGGGCTCGGCCATCGTGCGCAAGCCCGTGCTGTGGGTCAGCCTGCGCGACCGCGAGGGCCGGCTCACCGGCTTCACCCGGGTGGACAACCTCGGCGCCCTGGCGCCCGGCGAGAGCCTGCCCTTCCAGGCCAAGGTGGACCAGCGCGGGCGCGATTTCGCGACGGTGAGCACGCTGTACGACGCGCAGTAGCGGCGCCCGCGCGGCCTGGATTGCTTGTCATCCGCATGCGGCATCGTCCTGCATGCCGCGGCACGGCACCGGGCTAAGGTCTGTTTCTTGCTGTCCGCATCCAGGAACGCAGGAGAACAACAACCATGCTGCATGTCGAGGAAGGGCTGCCCCATCCCCTGGGCGCCACCTACACCGGCCAGGGCGTCAATTTCGCCGTGTTCTCCGCCCACGCCACGAAGGTGGAGGTGTGCGTCTACGACGAGGGCGGCCGGCACGAGACCGGCCGCGTCGCGCTGCCCGAGTACACCGACGAGGTGTGGCACGGCTTCGTGCCCGGCCTGGGCCCCGGCACCCGCTACGGCCTGCGCGTGCACGGCCCCTACGCGCCGCAGGAAGGCCACCGCTTCAACCCGAACAAGCTGCTGCTCGACCCCTACGCCAAGGCCCACATGGGCGAGGTGCAGTGGGTGCCCGAGATCTTCGGCTACACCGTCGGCCACGAGGACGGCGACCTGAGCTTCGACGAGCGCGACAGCGCCCCCTTCGTGCCCAAGTGCGTGGTGGTCGATTCGCGCTTCGAGTGGAAGCAGCCGATCGGTCCGCGCATCCCCTGGGAACGCACGCTGATCTACGAGACCCACGTGCGCGGCCACACCATGCGCCACCCCGCCGTGCCCGAGCACCTGCGCGGCACCTTCGCCGGCTTCGCGCAGGACGAGGTGCTGCGCCACATCCGCGAGCTGGGCATGACCAGCATCGAGCTGCTGCCGGTGCAGCGCTTCATCACCCAGGCCTTCCTCGAGGAGAAGGGGCTGGTCAACTACTGGGGCTACGACACGCTGGGCTTCTTCGCCCTCACGCCCAAGTACCTGCACGAGCCGAGCATCGACGAGTTCAAGTACTTCGTCGACCGCGTGCACGCGCACGGGCTGGAGCTGATCCTCGACGTGGTCTACAACCACACGCCCGAGGGCAACGAGCTGGGCCCCACGCTCAGCTTCAAGGGCATCGACAACGCGAGCTACTACCGCCTGATGCCCGGCGGCGAGGATGCGCCCGGCCCGCGCTACTACATCAACGACACCGGCACCGGCAACACGCTCAACCTGAGCCATCCGCGCGTGCTGCAGATGGTGACCGACAGCCTGCGCTACTGGGTCAGCGAGATGCACGTGGACGGCTTCCGCTTCGACCTGGCCACCATCCTCGGGCGCGAGGACCACGGCTTCGACGAAGGCGGCGGCTTCCTCGACAGTTGCCGGCAGGACCCGGTGCTGGCCAGCAGCAAGCTGATCGCCGAGCCGTGGGACTGCGGCCCCGGCGGCTACCAGGTGGGCGGCTTTCCGCCCGGCTGGGCCGAGTGGAACGACCACTTCCGCGACACCGTGCGTGCCTTCTGGAAGGGCGACGAGGGCACGGCGGCCGCGCTGGCCGGCTGCCTGACGGCCAGCGCAGACCGCTTCGACCGGCGCGGCCGCCGGCCCTGGGCCAGCGTCAACTTCATCACCGCGCATGACGGCTACTGCCTGGCCGACCTGGTGAGCTACAACGACAAGCACAACGAGGCCAACGGCGAGGACAACCGCGACGGCCACTCGGACAACCGGAGTTGGAACTGCGGCGTGGAAGGCCCGACCGACGACCCCGAGATCCTCGCCCTGCGCGCCCGCCAGCAGCGCAACCTGCTGGCCACGCTGCTGCTCTCGCAGGGCACGCCGATGCTGCTGGGCGGCGACGAGTTCGGCCGCACCCAGCAGGGCAACAACAACGCCTACTGCCAGGACAACGAGATCTCCTGGTTCGACTGGGCCGGCATCGACGACCGCGGCCGCGCGCTGATCGCCTTCGTCAAGCACCTCACGCACCTGCGCGAGACGCTGCCGGTGCTGCGGCGCAACCGTTTTCTGACCGGCGCCTTCGACGAGGAGCTGCAGGTCAAGGACGTGACCTGGCTGGCCTGCGACGGCGCCGAGATGGACCAGGCCCACTGGGACGACCCGCGCACCCGCTGCTTCGGCATGCTGCTCGAAGGCCATGCCCGCGCCACCGCCATCGCCCGGCGCGGGCTGGACCGCAGCGTGCTGCTGGTCTTCAACGCCTGGGAGGACGCGCTGGACTTCCGGCTGCCCGCGCACGGCGACGGCACGCGGTGGACGCTGGCCGTGGACACCGCCCAGGAGGCGATCGAGGACCCCGATGCGGTGTTCGAGGCCGGGCAGGCCTACACCGTCACCGCGCGCTCGCTGCTGGTCCTCGTCGCCGCATGAAGGAAGCACACGCCATGCCGCCATCCCGTCTCGCCCCCACCGACCTGTACCTCCTGCGCGAAGGCACGCACAGCCGCCTGTACGAGAAGCTGGGCGCGCATCCGGCGGACAGTGGCGGCGTGCGCTTCGCCGTGTGGGCGCCCAACGCCGCGCGCGTGTGGGCGGTGGGCGACTGGAACGGATGGAGCGACGCCGACGCCCTGGCGCCGCGCGAGGACGGCAGCGGCGTGTGGGAAGGCACGGCCGCCGCGGCGCAGCCCGGCCACGCCTACAAGTACCGCATCCTCACGCCCGGCGGCGAGGTGCTGGAGAAGGCCGACCCCTTCGCCTTCCAGGCCGAGATGCCGCCGGCCACCGCCTCGCGCATCTGGGCCGGCGCGCACGACTGGGGCGACGGCGAATGGATGGACGGCCGCGCCCGGCGCAATGCGCTGGATGCGCCCATCGCCATCTACGAGGTGCATCCTGGCTCGTGGCGGCGCGGCGAGGGCGAGCGCTTCCTGAACTGGCGCGAGCTCGCGCCGCTGCTGGCCGACTACGTGAACGACCTGGGCTTCACCCACGTCGAGCTGATGCCCGTCACCGAACACCCCTTCTACGGATCGTGGGGCTACCAGACGACGGGCTACTTCGCGCCCACCGCGCGCTATGGCACGCCGGAGGACTTCATGGCCTTCGTCGACCACCTGCACCGGCGCGGCATCGGCGTCATCCTCGACTGGGTGCCCAGCCACTTCCCGACCGACGCGCACGGCCTGGCGCGCTTCGACGGCACGCACCTGTACGAGCACGCCGACCCGCGCCAGGGCTTCCACCCGGAATGGAACTCGGCCATCTTCAACTACGGCCGCAACGAGGTGCGCAGCTTCCTGCTCTCGTCGGCGATGTTTTGGCTGGAGCGCTTCCACATCGACGGGCTGCGCGTGGACGCGGTGGCTTCGATGCTCTACCTGGACTACGCGCGTGGGCCCGGCGAGTGGATTCCCAACAAGGACGGCGGGCGCGAGAACCTGGAGGCGGTGCACTTCCTGCGCGAGCTGAACACGGCCGTCTACCGTGAGCATCCCGACGCCTTCACGGTGGCCGAAGAATCCACCGCCTGGCCGATGGTCTCGCGCCCCGTCGGGATGGGCGGCCTGGGCTTCGGCATGAAGTGGAACATGGGCTGGATGCACGACACGCTCGACTACATGGCCGAGCAGCCGGTGCACCGCAAGTGGCATCACCACCGCATGACCTTCTCGCTGGTGTACGCCTTCAGCGAGAACTTCGTGCTGCCGCTCTCGCACGACGAGGTGGTGCACGGCAAGGGCTCGCTGCTCGGCAAGATGCCGGGCGACGACTGGCAGCAGTTCGCCGGCCTGCGCGCCATGCTGGGCTACATGTGGGCGCATCCGGGCAAGAAGCTGCTGTTCATGGGCGGCGAGTTCGGCCAGCGCCGCGAGTGGACGCACGACGGCGAACTGGAGTGGTGGGTCACCGACCTGTCCGGCCACGGCGGCGTGCAGCGCTGGGTGCGCGACCTGAACCACCGCCTGCGCGATGAGCCCGCGCTGCACCGCGTCGACTTCAGCGGCGCCGGCTTCGAGTGGGTGCAGGCCGACGACGAGGACCTGAGCGTCTACGCCTTCGTGCGCCAGGCCGAGGGGGCGCCGCCGGTGCTGGTGGTCTCCAACTTCACCCCCGTGCCGCGCGAGGGCTACCGCCTCGGCGTGCCGCGCGCCGGCACCTGGGAAGAGATCGCCAACAGCGACGCGGCCTCGTTCGATGGCGCCGGTTGGGGTAACTTCGGGGCCGTGGAGACAGCGCCCGTGCCTGCGCACGGGCGGCCACAGTCGCTGGTGCTGACGCTGCCGCCCCTGTCCACCCTCTACTTGAGGGGGCCTCTATCCAACGGAGCGACGACCTGATGGCCCAAGCCGCGAAGCTGCTGACCCTTTCCCCCATCGGTGTGGCCGACGGCCGCCAGCGCGCGGTGATCGACGCTGTGCTGCCCGGTGTGGACAACGGCCGCTTCGCCGCCAAGTGCGTGGCCGGCGAGCCCTTCCACGTCGAGGCGCACTGCTTCTGCGAGGGCCACGACATGCTGCGCGTGATGCTGCAGTGGCAGCGCGAGGGCGACGCCGCCTTCGCCGAAGTGCCGATGACGCTGAAGTGGAACGACGAGTGGCATGCGCACTTCACGCCGCCCGCGCCCGGCCGCTACCGCTACACGGTGCAGGCCTGGGTGGACGCCTTCTCGTCCTGGCGCCACGAGCTGGCGCGCCGCGTGGACGCGGCCGACATCCGCATCGCCGCGCGGGTGGGCGCCGGCGAGGCCCGCGCGGCCGCGCAGCGCGCTCCGGCGGCCGACGCGCAGGCCCTGCTGGGCTGGGCCGCGGCGCTGGAGGACGGCGCCGCCGACCCGTCGATGGACAGCTCGGTGCTCAAGGCGCTGGCGCTGGACGATGCGATGGCCGAGACGATGCACCGCTGGCCCGACCGCAGCCATGCCACCGTGCTCGCGCCCGGCTTCCCGCTGGTGGCCGACCGCGAGCGGGCACGCTACAGCACCTGGTACGAGCTGTTCCCGCGCTCGGCCTCGCCCGAGGCCGGCCGGCACGGCAGCTTCGACGACGTGCAGAAGCTGCTGCCGCAGATCGCGCAGATGGGCTTCGACGTGCTGTACTTCCCGCCCATCCATCCCATCGGGCGGCAGCAGCGCAAGGGGAAGAACAACGCGCTCGCGGCGCAGGAGGACGACGTCGGCAGCCCCTGGGCCATCGGCGCCATCGAGGGCGGGCACAAGGACATCCTGCCCGCGCTGGGCACGCACGAGGACTTCCGCCGGCTGGTGCAGGCCGCGCGCGGCCACGGCATGGAGATCGCGCTGGACATCGCCTTCCAGTGCGCGCCCGACCACCCCTGGGTGGAACAGCATCCGCTGTGGTTCAAGTGGCGTCCCGACGGCACGGTGCAGTACGCCGAGAACCCGCCCAAGAAGTACCAGGACATCTATCCCTTCGACTTCGAGAGCGAGGACTGGCAGGGCCTGTGGACCGAGCTCAAGGGCGTGTTCGACCACTGGATCGCGCAGGGCGTGGCGGTGTTCCGCGTGGACAACCCGCACACCAAGGCCTTTCCCTTCTGGGAGTGGGCGATCACGGAGATCAAGCGCGAGCACCCGGAAGTGATCTTCCTGGCCGAGGCCTTCACCCGGCCGAAGGTGATGCATCGGCTGGCCAAGCTGGGCTATTCGCAGTCGTACACCTACTTCACCTGGCGCAATTCCAAGGAAGAGCTGACCGAGTACTTCACGGAGCTGTCCACGCCGCCGGGCGTGCACTACTTCCGCCCCAACGTCTGGCCCAACACGCCCGACATCCTGCACGAGCAGTTGCAGACCGGCGGCGAGGCGATGTTCAGGCTGCGCCTGGTGCTGGCCGCCACGCTGAGTGCGAGCTACGGCATCTACGGCCCGGCCTACGAGCTGAAGGAACACCTGCCGCGCGAGCCGGGCAGCGAGGAGTACCTGGACTCCGAGAAGTACCAGCTGCGCCACTGGGACCGCGACCGGCCCGACAGCCTCGCGCCCCTCATCGCCCGCGTCAATGCCATCCGGCGCGAGCATGCGGCGCTGCAGCGCAACGACACGCTGCAGTTCCTGCCCATCGACAACGACCAGCTCATCGCGTACATGAAGACCGGCAGCGACGGGCGCGACGTCGTCGTCACCGTGGTCAACCTCGACCCGTGGAACGCGCAGGTCGGCTGGCTGCAGCTCGACCCGGAACGCATCGGCGTGCCGCACGACCAGTGGTTCCAGATGCACGACCTGCTGGGCGGCGCACGCTTCCTGTGGCGGGGAGGACATCACTACATCCGGCTCGACCCGGGCGAGGCGCCGGCGCATGTCATGCACGTGCGGCGGCGGACGCGGACGGAGCGGGACTTCGATTACTACCAGTGAGGGGCACGTATTGGCTTGCACTGCTGTGTGTTGTGGTCCGGCCCAGGCCCCGGTGAGGGCGGGGCCTGGACCTGCTCCCGGGCGATTTCTCGCGACCGTTGAACCACTCCCCACCGTTCACGCTGAGCCTGTCGAAGCGCGGCACCCGGCTTCGACAGGCTCAGCCCGAACGGTGGGTGTTGGATCGACCGCGCCCCGGATGCGCCCAAGAACGAACCCAAGGGAAAGGACCGGCCGATGAACGCAGGCGTGCCGCAACTGGCGCTGGAGACCGCCGAGGTCGACACCTCGCAGGACCCGCAGTGGTTCCGCGACGCGGTCATCTACCAGCTCAACGTCAAGGCCTTCTACGACACCAACGGCGACGGCATCGGCGACTTCAAGGGCGTGACGGCCAAGCTCGACTACGTCAAGGAGCTGGGCGTCAACACCATCTGGCTGATGCCCTTCTACCCCTCGCCGCTGCGCGACGACGGCTACGACATCTCCGAGTACAAGAACGTCAAGGCCGAGTACGGCACGCTGGAGGACTTCAAGGAGATGCTGGACGCCGCGCACGAGCGCGGCCTGCGCGTGATCACCGAGCTGGTCATCAACCACACCTCCAGCGACCATCCCTGGTTCCAGCGCGCGCGCAACGCGCCCAAGGGCTCGCCCGAGCGCGACTTCTACGTCTGGAGCGACACCGACCAGATCTACCAGGGCACGCGCATCATCTTCACCGACACCGAGACCTCGAACTGGGCCTGGGACCCGGTGGCCAAGCAGTACTACTGGCACCGCTTCTTCAGCCACCAGCCCGACCTGAACTTCGACAACCCGGCGGTGCTGGAGGCGGTGTTCGACATCATGCGCTTCTGGCTGGACATGGGCGTGGACGGCTTCCGGCTGGACGCGATCCCCTACCTGATCGAGCGCGACGGCACCTCCAACGAGAACCTGCCGGAGACACACGCGGTCATCAAGAAGCTGCGCGCCGCCATCGACGCCAACTACAAGAACCGCTTCCTGCTGGCCGAGGCCAACATGTGGCCGGAGGACGTGCGCGAGTACTTCGGCGACGCCGACGAGTGCCACATGTGCTATCACTTCCCGCTGATGCCGCGCATGTACATGGCCATCGCGCAGGAAGACCGCGACCCGATCATCGAGATCCTGCAGCAGACGCCGGACATTCCCGACGGCTGCCAGTGGGCCATCTTCCTGCGCAACCACGACGAGCTGACGCTGGAGATGGTGACCCACCGCGAGCGGGACTACATGTACAGCACCTACGCGGCCGACCTGCACGCGCGCATCAACCTGGGCATCCGCCGGCGGCTGGCGCCGCTGATGGACAACGACAAGGACAAGATCAAGCTGATGAACGGCATGCTGCTGTCCATGCCCGGCTCGCCCATCATCTACTACGGCGACGAGCTCGGCATGGGCGACAACGTGTTCGTGGGCGACCGCAACGGCGTGCGCACGCCGATGCAGTGGAGCAACGAGCGCAACGCCGGCTTCTCGCGCGCCGACCCGCAGCGCCTGTACCTGCAGCCGATCATGGACCCGGTCTACGGCTACGAGGCCGTCAACGTCGAGTCGCAGGCGCGCGACAACAGCTCGCTGCTGCACTGGACGCGCCGCATGCTCGCCGTGCGCAAGACCAGCAGCGCCTTCGGCCGCGGCCGCAAGACCTTCCTGCGCCCCGGCAACCGCAAGATCCTCGCCTACCTCAGCGAGTACGAGGGCGACGTCATCCTCAGCGTGTTCAACCTCTCGCGCGCGGCGCAGCCGGTGGAGCTGGACCTCGCCCACTGGAAGGGCCGCGTGCCGGTGGAGATGCTGGGCCGCTCGGTCTTCCCGCCCATCGGCGAGCTGCCCTACCTGCTGACGCTGCCGTCCTTCGGCTTCTTCTGGTTCCGCCTGTCGACCGACGCGCCGCTGCCCGCCTGGCACCAGGAGGGCCGGCCGCTGCGCGACCTGCAGACGCTGGTGTTCTTCGACGGCTGGGACAGCCTGTTCCGCGACAAGGTGATGCCCTGGCGCATCGGCCTCGCGGAGCGGCTGCGCGAGCAGTTCGAGGCACAGGTGCTGCCCGAGCACCTGCAGCTGCAGCGCTGGTACGCCGCCAAGGGCGAGCCCATCCGGCGCGTCGCGCTGGCCGAGCAGGCGATGTGGGCCTACGACGGCCGCCAGTGGATGCTGCCGCTGCTGGACGTGCAGGCCGGCGCGGCGCCGGCGCGCTACTTCATGCCGCTGGCCATCCTGTGGGAAGACATCGACGACGAGCGCCTGCAGCCCTTCGCGCCGGCCGTGGTGGCCAAGGTGCGCCAGCAGGCGCAGATGGGCGTGATGGGCGACGCCCTGTTCGACCCCGACTTCTGCCGCGCGGTGGCGGTGGCGATGGTCCAGGGCACGGTGCTGCCCGCCGCGCACGGCGAGATCCGCTTCACCGGCACGGCCGACCTGGCGCGCGTCGATCCGGCCGACATCCTCACGCTGGAGGCGGGCCGCCCCAGCGCGGCCAGCAGCAACACCGCGGTGACGCTGGGCGACCAGCTCTTCCTCAAGTGCTATCGCCAGGTGCAGGGCGGCATCCACCCCGAGCTGGAGATCGGCCGCTTCCTCACCGAGACGGTGCGCTTCGCCAACTGCGTGCCGGTGGCCGGCGCCATCGAGTACCACGGCGCCGACGGCCAGGTGCTCACGCTGGGCATGCTGCAG
Organism: Xenophilus sp.; assembly: GCF_044462705.1. Lineage (NCBI taxonomy): Bacteria > Pseudomonadati > Pseudomonadota > Betaproteobacteria > Burkholderiales > Comamonadaceae > Xenophilus > Xenophilus sp. Next base: position 6,602 of record NZ_JBIQNC010000091.1, on the reverse strand, counting down.
GCCTTCGTGCCGCACCAGGGCGATGCGTGGGAGTACACGCTGGCCTACCTGGACCGCGTGCTGGCCGAGCGCCAGCACATGGCCGAGGACGCGCCGGCGCCCGACCACGGCGCCTTCCTCACGCTGATGCGCCTGCTCGGCCAGCGCACCGCCGAGATGCACCTGGCCTTCGGGCAAGCGCCGGCCGACGACGCGGCCTTCGCCCCCGAGCCGCTGACCATGCCGGACCGCGAGTCGCTGCGCCGCACCGCGCTGCAGGCGCTGGACGACACCCTCGAGCTGCTGCGCGGCCGCATCGACGCGCTGACCGACGGCACGCGCGACGGCGCCGGCCACCTGCTGGCGCGCGCCGAGGCGCTGCGCGCGCGCATCGAGGCCTTCGACGGCGAGGCGCCGCCCGGCCAGCGCAAGATGCGCCTGCACGGCGACTACCACCTGGGCCAGGTGCTGGTCTCGCGCAACGACTTCGTCATCATCGACTTCGAGGGCGAGCCCGCGCGCCCCTTCGACGAGCGCCGCACCAAGGCCTCGCCGCTGCGCGACGTGGCGGGCATGCTGCGCTCCTTCAACTACGCGCGCTGGTCGGCGCTGCGCCGCGTGGCGCAGAACGCCGACGACCTGCTGCGCCTGGACGCCACCGCCGCGCAGTGGGAGGCGCAGGTGCGCCCCGCCTTCATGGGCGGCTACGTCGAGACGCTGGCGTTGGCAGGCCAGGAAGACTTCGACGAGGCGATGCTCGCCCTGTTCGAGATCGACAAGGCGCTGTACGAGCTGCGCTACGAACTGAACAACCGCATCGACTGGGTGCAGGTGCCGCTGCAGGGCCTGATCGCGCTGGCCGATGACGCCCTGCAAGGAGGGAACCCGGCATGAACGAGTTCGGAATCCAACTGGAGCCGCTGCGCGCCATCCTGTACCAGGTCGGTGCCTTCGTCCCGCGCCTGCTGGTGGCGGCGCTGGTGGTGCTGGCCGGCTGGCTGGTGGCCAAGGTGGCGCGCTTCGCCGTCACGCGCGCGCTGCGCGCCGTCAACTTCCCGGTGCTCACCGAGCGCGCGGGGCTCGACGGCTTTCTGCGCCAGGGCGGCATGCAGACCGACACCACCGGCGTGGCCGGCGCCCTGGTGTACTGGGTCGTCATCCTGGCTGCGCTCATCGTCGCCTTCAACGGCCTGGGCCTGGTCTACGTCACCGACCTGCTGGGCAAGGTGGTGTGGTTCGTGCCGAACATCTTCGTGGCGCTGCTGGTGCTGGCCTTCGGCGCGTACTTCGCGCGCTTCGTGGGCGACGCGGTGCATGCCTACGGCCGCAGCACCGGCCTGCGCGAGGCGCGCTTCTTCGCCAAGGTGGCGCAGTACGCCATCCTCGTGTTCGTGGTGCTGATCGCGCTGGACCAGGTGCGCGTCGGCGGCGACATCGTGCGCCAGAGCTTCATCGTCATCCTGGCCGGCTTCGTGTTCGCGCTGGCGCTGGCCTTCGGGCTGGCGGGCAAGGACTGGGCCGCGCGCCGCATCGAGGAATGGCTGCCGCGCGACGGCCCGGCGGCCGAGCCCATCGCGCCGCCCGCCACGCCGGCGGCCGAGGGTGCGGACGAGACGCCCGCTTCGTCCGTGGCGCCGCTGGTGGTGGAGCCGCTCACCCCGGAGCCCGAGGCGCTGCACCACGACGAACCGCCCTTGCCGCGCCGGCCGCCGTCCGAGCCGCTGATCCCGCGCCGCCCGGTCGACCCGCCGCCGCCGATCTGAGAGCCTGAGAGTCTTTCGCCCATGCCCGCTCGTCACGCCAAAACGCCCCCGCTCGTCGTTGCAAATGCTCGCCATAGCCCGAGCGATGGCTGCGCTTTGCGCCTAGATCGGGCACCTTTTGACGCACCGCTCGGGCACGGCCAAAAAACGCCCAGGCTCTGATGCCGGCAGCATGCACACTCCGGCACGCAGCTTGCAGCCGGACCCTTCCCGTGAATCCCCGCGCAGACCTTCGCTCTTCCTTCACCGGCCAGGCCGGGGGAGGCGCCCATGCATGAGGCCCTGCTGCGCGCCTGCGCGCGCGCCGGCCTGGCCCGCGACTACCACGACGTCTTCGGCCACCGCATCGAGGTGGCGCCGGCGCAGCTCGCCGCGCTGCTGCACCAGTTCGGCTGGGGCGCCCACGCGCCCGGCGACGGCGCTGCCTGGCACCGCGAGACCGAGCAGCGCGAGGACGCCGCCTGGCGCCGGGCGCTGCCGCCGGTGCAGGTGGTCGCGGCCGGCGCGCCCGGCTTCGCGCTGCGCGTGCGCGCGCCGTACGACGCGCCGGCGCGCGGCTGGGCGCTGCACGGCGAGGACGGCCGCGTGCTCGGCAGCGGCCGGCTGCTGCCCGGCGAGGGCGCCGAGCACGGCCGCCGCCACGTCGACGGCGTGGAGCGCATCGAGCGCGTGCACGAACTGGCCGCCGAGCTGCCCCCCGGCTACCACCGGCTGTCGCTTGAGGGTGAAAACGAATCCCTGCTGCTGATCGCCGCGCCCGCGCGCTGCCACCTGCCGCCCGAGGGCGAGCGCAGCTGGGGCATCGCGGTGCAGCTCTACGCCCTGCGCTCCGAACGGCAGTGGGGCATGGGCGACTTCACCGACCTGGCCGAGCTGGTGCCGGTGGCGGCGCAGCTCGGCGCCCAGGCCATCGGGCTGAACCCGCTGCACGCGCTGTTCCCGGACGACCCGGGCAAGTGCAGCCCCTACAGCCCTTCCTCGCGCCAGCACCTGAACGTGCTGTACGTCGACGTCGAGGCGCTGCCCGAATTCGCCGCCTGCGAGGCGGCGCGGCGCCGGGTGGCCGAGCCGGCCTTCCAGCAGCGGCTGGCATCGCTGCGCGCCTCGGAACTCGTCAACCACGCCGGCGTGGCCGCGGCCAAGCTGGAGGTGCTGTCGCTGCTGCACCGCCACTTCGCGGACGGTGCCGACGCGCAGCGCAGCGCCGCCTTCGCCGCCTTCCGCGCCGCGCGCGGCGAGGCGCTGCAGCGGCAGGCGCTGTTCGATGCGCTGCAGGCGCACTTCCGCCGGCAGGGCCTGGCCGCCTGGGGCTGGCCGGCCTGGCCGGCCGAATACCACGAACCCGACGCGCCGGCCGTGGCCGCGTTCGCGCGCGAGCACGCGGCGGAAGTCGATTTCCACGCCTGGCTGCAGTGGGCGGCCGACGAGCAGCTGCAGGCCGTGGCCGCGCGCTGCCGCGAGGCCGGCCTGCGCATCGGCCTGTACCAGGACCTGGCCGTCTCCGTGGACCGCAACGGCGCCGACGCCTGGAGCGCGCGCGCCGTGCTGGCCGCCCAGGCCAGCGTCGGCGCGCCGCCCGACGCGCTGGGCCCGCTGGGGCAGGACTGGGGCCTGCCGCCGCTGGCGCCCGAGCGGCTGCGCGAGAGCGGCTACCGCCTCTTCATCGACAGCCTGCGCGCCTGCATGCGCGGCGCGGGCGCGCTGCGCATCGACCACGTGATGGGCCTCACGCGCATCTTCTGCATGGCGCCCGGCGCCACCCCCGCCGATGGCGCCTACGTGTACTACCCGGCCGAGGAGCTGCTGTCCATCGTCGCGCTGGAGAGCCAGCGCCACGGCTGCGTGGTGATCGGCGAGGACCTGGGCACGGTGGCCGACGCCACCCGGGCGCTGCTGGCGCGCTTCGCGCTGCTGTCGTACCGGCTGCTGTACTTCGAGCGCCACGGCAGCGGCTTCAAGCCGCCCGCCGCGTACCCGCACGACGCGCTGGCCGCCATCGGAACCCACGACCTGGCGACGCTGCAGGGCTGGTGGGCCGGCGCCGACCTGCACACCCGCATCCGGCTGGGCATCCTGCCCAGCCCGCAGGCCGGCTGGCAGCAACTGCACGAGCGGGCCGCCGAGCGCGTGCAGCTCATGGCCGCGCTCGATGCCGAGGGGCTGCAGGGCCTGGAGGGCGCTGCCCACGCGCTGGGCGAAGGTACGCTCGGCACCGCGACGGCGGCGGCCATCCATGCCTACCTGGCGCGCTCGCCGGCGCGGCTGATGATGGTGCAGGCCGAGGACCTGCTGGCCCAGCAGGCGCAGGTCAACGTGCC
>NZ_JBIQNC010000091.1:0-2442 GCF_044462705.1 Xenophilus sp. | reverse complement strand
TGATGATGGTGCAGGCCGAGGACCTGCTGGCCCAGCAGGCGCAGGTCAACGTGCCCGGCACCGTGGACCAGCACCCCAACTGGCGCCGCCGCCTGGCACTGCCGGCCGTGCGCTGGGCCGACGAGCCGCGCGTGCAGGCCATCACCGCCGCGGTGCGCGCCGGGCGGGGCTGAAAAATCGCCCCTCGGTCAACCGCTTCGCGCTTGCCCGATCCCCCAAGGGGATGCTTTTCGTCTTGGGGCGGCCCGGCGATGAAACATGGCCCCTCGGCCATCCGCTTCGCGCCTGGCCGATCCCCCGAGGGGATGCTTTTCATCTTGGGGCGGCCCGGCGATGAAAAGGGCCCACGCCGGCGCGGCGGCGCATCGTGCGCCATCATCCGCGCCATGTCCTCCGCACCCACCCTGCCCCTGGCCATCCTCGACCTCTCGCCCATCCGCCACGACGGCGACGAGGGCCAGTCCTTCCGCCATTCGCTGTCGCTGGCGCAGCACGGCGAGAAGCTGGGCTTTCGCCGCTACTGGCTGGCCGAGCACCACGGCATGCCCGGCATCGCCAGCGCCGCCACCTCCACGCTGCTGGCCTACATCGGCGCCGGCACCTCCACCATCCGCATCGGCGCCGGCGGCGTGATGCTGCCCAACCACTCGCCGCTGGTCATCGCCGAGCAGTACGGCACGCTGGCGGCGCTGTACCCGGGCCGCGTCGACCTCGGCCTGGGCCGCGCGCCCGGCTCCGACGGCGCCACCGCCCGCGCCCTGCGGCGCGACCTGCACGAGAGCGCCGAGCGCTTCCCGCAGGACGTGGTGGAGCTGATGGACTTCATGAGCCGCGAGCCGCGCCAGCGCGTGCTGGCGGTGCCGGGCCGCGGCAGCGAGGTGCCGGTGTGGATCCTCGGCAGCAGCCTGTTCGGCGCGCAACTGGCCGCGCACCTGGGGCTGCCCTTCGCCTTCGCCTCGCACTTCGCGCCGCAGGCGCTGATGCAGGCCCTGCAGATCTACCGCGAGACTTTCCAACCGTCGGCCCAGCTCGCGCAGCCCTATGCGATGGCGGGCTTCAACGTCTTCGCGGCCGACGACGAGGCCAGCGCGCACCTGGTCGCGAGCTCGTGGCAGCAGTCCTTCGTCAACCTGCGCAGCGGCCGCCCCGGGCGCCTGCCGCCGCCGGCGGCGGGCTACCGCGAGCGCATCGGCCCGGCCGAGAACGCGCTGCTGGACTCGGTGCTCTCGTGCGCCGCCATCGGCACGCTGGACACCGTGCGCGCGGGGCTGCAGGCCTTTGCCGACCGCACCGGCGTGGACGAGATCATCGTCGCCAGCGGCATCCACGACCACGCCGCGCGGCTGCGCAGCTACGAGATCACGGCCGAGGCCGGGCGCGGGCTGCGCATGAAGGGCGCTGCCGCCCTCAGAACCGCATCTTGACGGCCGCCACCGGGCCGTGGAACTTCAGCCGCAGGCGCTGCAGGCCGGCATCGTCGCGCTTGAGATCCACGTCGGTGACGGCGTAGGCCAGCGACACGCCGACGTTGCGCAGCGGGAACCACTCCACCCCCGCGGTGGCGTTGTAGATGCTGCCGCGCACCCCGCCGCCGCCCCCCTTGTGGATGCCGGAGCCGTCGAGGAACAGGCGCAGGTCGGGCGTGATCGCGTGGCGCACGCCCACCTCCAGCATGGGTGCCACGGCGTCGTCGCTGTCGTGCCGCGTGTAGTAGCCGTTGTAGCCGGCGAAGCCCAGCCCCGCCAGCCCCGCGTTCGCGCTGGCGAAGGCGTGCGTTTCGAGCGAGACGCGGTAGTAGCCGATGCCGGCGCCCAGGCCGACGACGGTGTTGCCCGAGCCGAACCAGTAGCGGTAGCCCAGCCGCGCGACGTCCAGGTCGAAGTCCAGGCTCAGGCCGGTGGCCAGGCCGGCGCTGAAGGGGCCGGAGGTGTAGACGCCGCCCCACTGGTCCGCATACGACTGGCTGTAGCGGAAGGCCTCGAAGGAGATGCCGTGGTTGTCGCCGATCAGGAACTCGCCGCTGATGCGCGGCAGCGTCTTGCGGCCTGCGTCGAGGTCGCCGGTGCTCAGCGAGCCCCAGCGGTTGCCCACGGCGGCGCTGACCTCCGGCTTGGCACTGAAGGCGCCCACCGACAGGCTGAAGCGGTCGAGCGCGGGAGACATCTGCGCATGAGCCGCGCCGGCGGCGCCGAGCACGGCGATGCCGGCGAGCGCGAAGGGCAGGGAAGGGCGGCGCCGGCGGGCATCGGCGCGGGGAGGGTCCAGAGGCATGGGCGGAATGTCCTGCGGTGGAACGGGGCCGCCAGGCGCCGCCGGCATCGGTCTGTGCGCGTGTCGGTGCCCCGCAAGGCTCCCTGAACGAGGCACCTTAGCGCCGCCGGGCGTGGCCGGGCCCGCGGCGCGCATCGGTCTTGCGCGTAGGACGACGCCGGCAGGTCAGTG
>NZ_JBIQNC010000090.1:0-18744 GCF_044462705.1 Xenophilus sp. | reverse complement strand
GGTCAGCCCGGCCTGACTCAAGCCAACCGGCCTCCGCGAAAACCGGGGCGGTTCACATCGCCTTCCAGGCCCGGCTCGGAAGCTGGCACGCGGTGAACGGCTTCGCCGAAGCGCTGTGGTTCCGCGGACAGCACCTGGCGCAGGCGGCGCGGCTGCTCGGCGAGGCGCCTGCGCCCACGGTGCGCAGCCGCCGCTTCGGCCCCATGCCCGGCTACTTCGCCCTGCTGGCCGATGCGCTGCCCACCCACAACGGCGGCGAGGTCCCGCCGGCGATGGCCCGGCGCATCGGCCGCCAGCGCGACCTGTTCGAGCAGAACGCCTCCTTCGGCGCCAAGTTCGTCCTGCTCAACGCCGACACCGACGAGCCGGTGGCCACCATCCGCAGCGGCCGGCCGGTATGGAATGCGCTGTACGGCCCCGAGGTGTGGGCGCGGCTGGCGGATCTGGCTCCTCCGCTGCCCGACTGGGCGCTCTTTCCCGCCGGCCTGCGCGACAGCGACGGATGCTTCGCCTGGTCGGCCGAGCATGGCGACGAAGGCATCGACGAGGTCGGTTTCTTCGTGCGCCGGCGCGGCGACGCACAGGTGCTGTTCCGCAGCACGGCCTTCCATCAGCGCCTGCTGACGTCGGCGGACGGGCCCGCGCCGCTGGCGCATCTGGCCGACCCGCTGCGCCGCCGCGCCATCGACGGCGTGCCCGCCCTGCGCGACGAGGCCGGCCGGTGGCCGAGACGGCTGCGCGTGGAACAGCAGCCCCAATGGCCCCACGAATACGCCGGCCTGCTCAATGCGCTGCACCACCTGTGCCTGGCGTCGTCGCAGTACGGCCAGCCGATCGTGTGGTGCTGACGCGCGGGCCGATCGGCCAGTGCGTCCGGCCGGTTCCCGGCGCGGCGCGAAGCTGCTGCAATGCAGCCCATGCGCCGGGCCCGGCGCACGGAGCCCTGACGTGAAGAACCTGTTCGCCCTGGTCCGGTGCGATTGCTTCGAGCGCGGGCAGGTCGCGCCCACGCCGCTGGCCCCGCGCATCCGCGTGAACGAGGAAGACGGCGACCTGACGCTGGGCCGGGCGCCCGGCGGCGGCGAGATCACGCAGGAGGAATACGACGCCGTGCGCGCCTGGCGCCTCACCGCGTGCCCCCACCCGGACATGGAACTCATCCACACCGCGGTGGGCAACTGGGACGAGTGCGACGCGCTGCGCGACGCCCTGCTGATCTGCGCCGACGAGATCTCCTGCCGCGCGGCGGACGATTTGCTGGCCCGCCCGCACGGCGACGGCCTGGTGCTGATGGAGCGCTCCAGCCGCTACGGCCCGGTGGGCCGCTTCGCCACCCTGCTGGACGAACTGCCGGACGACGGCACGGCCTGGGGCGGCACGCCGCCGGCGCTGGCGCGGCGGATGCTGGACGACCTGAAAGCCTTCGAGCGGCACGGCCACTTCGGCGTCAAGTTCGTCCTGCGCGATGCCGACAGCGGCGAGGTGCTGTGGACCACGCTGTACGGCGAAGCGGTGTGGAACGCGCTGACGCCGGCGGCCGAACGCTGGTGGGCCGTGCGGCCGGAGGACGGCACCGTGCCCGCCCTGCCGCCGGCGCTGGCCTGCCTCGACAGCCGCCGCCCGGCGCGCGACACCCATCTCCTCGCGTCGCACGGGCAGGCCCTGCACCTGGGCGTGGCCCAGCAGGGCTTCGTGGTGGAGGACGCGCAGCAGCGCCTCCTCTTCAGCAGCCATGCCTTCACCCAGACGCCGCTGCCCGGCGGCGAGGCCGTGCTGTGGGAGGACACGGCCAGCGGGCAGCGTTTCGAATGCGCGCGGTGCATCGGGCCGCGCCCGGCGCGGGCGCTTCGGCTGCGCGCGGATGCGGAATATCAGTCGGCCGCCGATCATGGCGCCGTCACCATGCCCCTGCGCAGGCTGTGCACGGCCGCGCTGAGCACGAACCACCCGATCGAGTGGTATCAGGAGCCGCGCTCGTAGGCCGCCGATGCCGCGTGCGGCCTGCCGTCAGTCGAAGCGCAGGTTCCCGCCCACCGCCTGCCCCACCCGCAGCATCCGGTCCACGCCCTCGCGCACGATCAGGTTCATGCCGAAGGTGACCGCACCGTCCACGCGTGCGTCGGCGCGGTAGGCGCGCAGCGCGTCGCCCACTTCGGGGCTGCTGACGGCGGTGGCGGGGTCGATGTCGGGGATCGGGCAGCGCGTGCAGGGTTTCACGGGCTGCAGCCGCACGACGCCCTCGTCGCCGGCGACATGCAGCATGTCGAGCCGGTCCTCGTCGTGCGCCTCCACGCCGCCCAGCACGATGTTGGGGCGGAAGCGCTCGATGCCGACCGGCGCATGGCCCGCCGCGCCCAGCCGCGCATTGAGGTCGTCGACCGCGGCCTCGCTCGCCACCAGCAGCGCATAGCCGTCGGCGAACTGCACCTCGGACTCGATGCCGCCGGTCCACTTCAGGCTCGACAGGCGCCGCTGCTCCGGGTCGAAGCGCACCAACCGCAGGCGGCGCGGCCGCCCCGGCTCGGACAGGAAGTCGCTGAACCACTGCGCCGCCACGTCGCCCATGTCGTAGGCGGCGACGGTGTCCTTCCACACCGTCGCCTGCACCGGCGCCTCGACCCGGTCGTAGGCGACGTGCAGCGCCAGCATGCCAGGCGCGCGCAGCACCATCTCCGAGTGCTTCATCTGCGGGCGGATCAGCGCCATGCGCGGCAGCTCGCGCTGGGTGACGAACCCGCCCTGCTCGTCCACCACCATCCAGGCTCGATCGAACTCCAGGCCCGTCTCGGTGAGCAGCGCCTCGCGCACCTCCACGCCCGCGCAGGACTTGACGGGATAGACGAACAGGCGGGCGATGGTGCCGCGGACGTCGAAGCTGTCGTCGAGGGCCGGAGCGGCGGCGTGGGAGGCGGTCATGGTGCGTGCGGAATGGGCGGGACGAAGCCCGCGCATTCTCCCGCAGCGGCGCGCGGCCTCCTCTTGCGCGGGGAAGCCCGTCCCTACAATGCCGCGATGGCTCTTCCCCCCGAGGTCTGCATCCGCGGCGCCGGCATCGTCGGCCGCACGCTGGCGCTGCTGCTGGCGCGCGAGCGCGTGCGCGTGGCGCTGGTGGCGCCGGCCGCTGCCGCGGCGCGCGAGGACGTGCGCGCCTACGCGCTCAACGCCGCATCGAAGGCGCTGTTGGAATCCCTGCGCGCCTGGCCCGACGCGGCCCACGCCACGCCGGTGCGCGAGATGCTGGTGCACGGCGACGAGGGCGGCCGCGTGCACTTCCAGGCGCGCCGCCATGCGGTCGATGCGCTCGCCTGGATCGTCGACGTGCCCGCGCTCGAGCGCCAGCTCGCCGACGCGGTGCGCTTCGCGCCGCAGGTGGAGGTGGTGGATGCGCCCGTCGCCGCGCCGCTGACCGTCGTGTGCGAAGGCCGCGCCAGCGCCACGCGCGAGCTGCTCGGCGTGCGCCACGAAGTGACGCGCTACCCGCAGCACGCCATCGCCGCGCGCCTGGAGGCCGAGACGCCCCACGACGACACCGCGCGCCAGTGGTTCGACGCCCAGGGCGAGGTGCTGGCGCTGCTGCCGCTGGGCGGGCCGGGCAGCCGGCACTTGGCGCTGGTGTGGTCGGTGGACCAGTTCCGCGCGCCCGAGCTGATGGCGCTGGACGCCGAGACCTTCTGCGAGCGCGTGCGCGAAGCCTGCGGCGGCGCGCTGGGCGCCTTCACGCTCACCAGCGAGCGCGCCGCCTGGCCGCTGCAGCGCGCCACCGCCGAGCGCTGGATCGGCCGCTTCCCCGCCGGCGACGACGGCCGCCCCGGCGGCACCTGGGCGCTGGCCGGCGACGCCGCGCACACCGTGCATCCGCTGGCCGGCCAGGGCCTGAACCTGGGCCTGGCCGACGCGGCCGAGCTGGCGCAGGTGATCCGCTCGCGCGACTACTGGCGCAGCGTCGGCGACGAGCGCCTGCTGCGCCGCTACGAGCGCGCCCGCCGCGCCGACGTGCTGGCGATGGGCCTGGCCACCGACGGGCTGCAGCAGCTCTTCTCGCACACGCTCGAGCCGCTGCCGCAGCTGCGCAACTGGGGCATGCGCGGCTTCGACCGCACCCGCCTCCTCAAGAACTGGATCGCGCGCCAGGCGATGGGCCTGGCCTAGGGCCCGACAGGCCCCAATGAACCTTTGGCGCACCGCGCACACGAACCCCGCACCATGAAGCTTCCGAACCGCCGTGCCGCCGTGCTGGCCGCCGCCCTCCTCGCCGCCACCGCTGCCCACGCCGGCGAGGCCGAGATCCGCAAGAACCTGGGCGCGATCCCGCAGCTCGGCCAGATCGACGAAGTGCGCAAGTCGCCCATGCCCGGCGTGTGGGAGGTGCGCACCGGCTTCGACATCTACTACACCGACGAGCAGGGCAGCTACGTGATGCAGGGCCACCTGATCGACGTGAAGGCGAGGAAGAACCTCACCGAGGAGCGCATCGAGAAGCTCAGCGCCGTCGCCTTCGACCAGCTCCCGCTGAAGGACGCCTTCAAGATCGTGCGCGGCAACGGCAAGCGCAAGCTGGCCGTCTTCGAGGACCCGAACTGCGGCTACTGCAAGCATTTCGAGAAGGAGCTGCGCAACGTCGACAACGTGACGGTGCACCTGTTCCTCTATCCGGTGCTGGGGCCGGACTCGGCCGTCAAGTCGCGCGACATCTGGTGCGCCAAGGACAAGGCCAAGACCTGGACCAGCTGGATGATCGACGGCACCCGGCCGCCCACCGCCGAGTGCGACGTCGGCGCGCTGCAGCGCAACGTGGCCTTCGGCCGCAAGTACAACATCACCGGCACGCCGACGCTGATCTTCGAGGACGGCTCGCGCACGCCGGGCGCCATTCCCGCGGCCCAGGTCGAGACGATGCTGAAGCAGGCCAGCCGCTGATGGCCCGCCGCGCCGCCGCCGCGCCGGCCCGCCTCGCCCTGCGCTACCGGGTGCGCTGCGCCGACCTGCACGCGCACCTGTTCGAGGTCGAGCTGCAGATCGACGCGCCCGCCGCGCAGCAGCGCGTGACGCTGCCGGTGTGGATCCCCGGCAGCTACCTGGTGCGCGAGTTCGCGCGCCAGCTGTCGGGCCTGACGGCCACGCAGGGCCGCCGCAGCGTGCCGGTGGCGCAGCAGGACAAGGCCGGCTGGCAGATCGACTGCCGCGCCGGCGAGCCGCTGGTGCTGCGCTACCGGGTCTGCGCCTACGACCACTCGGTGCGCACCGCCTGGCTCGACGCGCAGCGCGGCTTCTTCAACGGCACCAGCCTGTGCCTGCGCGTGGAGGGCCAGGCCGATGCGCCCTGCACGCTGCAGATCGACGCACCCGCCGGCACCGCCGACCGCTGGCGATGCGCCACCGCGCTGCGCCCGGTGAAGGTGGACCGGCAGGGCTTCGGCGTCTACCGCGCCGACGACTACGACGAGATCGCCGACAGCCCGGTGGAGCTGGGCCCCTTCTGGAGCGCGGAATTCGACGTGCTCGGCGTGCCGCACCGCTTCGTCGTGGCCGGTGCCGCCGCCGGCTTCGACGGCGAGCGGCTCGTCGCCGACACGAAGACCATCTGCGAGGCGCAGATGCGCTTCTGGCACGGCGCCAAGGCGCGCGCCGGCGCCCGCGACGCCGCCGCGCGGCCGCCGCACGACCGCTATGTCTTCATGCTCAACGCCGTGGGCGACAGCTACGGCGGGCTGGAGCACCGCCACAGCACGGCGCTGATCTGCAATCGCACCGACCTGCCCCAGCACGGCGCGGCAAAGCAGGCCGAGGGCTACACCACGCTGCTGGGCCTGATCAGCCACGAGTACTTCCACACCTGGAACGTCAAGCGCCTACGGCCGGCGGAGTTCACGCGCTACAACTACGGCCAGGAGAACTACACCCGGCTGCTGTGGTTCTTCGAGGGCTTCACCAGCTACTACGACGACCTGCTGCTGCGCCGTGCCGGCCTGATCGACGACGCCACCTACCTGAAGCTGCTCACGCGCACCGCCAACCAGGTGCTGCAGACCCCGGGGCGCCACGCGCAGTCGGTGGCCGAGGCCAGCTTCGACGCCTGGATCAAGTACTACCGGCCCGACGAGCAGATGCCCAACGCCACGGTGAGCTACTACACCAAGGGCGCGCTGGTGGCGCTGTGCCTGGACCTGACGCTGCGCAGCGAGGGCCACGCCACGCTCGACGACGTGATGCGCCTGCTGTGGCAGCGCAGCGGCGGCGGCCCGGTGGACGAGGCGCAGATCGCCGCCGCCTTCGAGGCCGTGGGCGGACGCAGCTTCGCGCCCGAGTTCCGCCGCTGGGTGCACGGCACCGGCGAGCTGCCGCTGACCGGGCTGCTGGCCGCGCACGGCGTGGCGGCGCTCGACGAGCCGGCGCAGCGCGCGCAGGCGCTGGGCCTGCGGGTGGAGGAGAAGAACGGCAGCGTGACCGTCAAGGTCGTGCTGCGCGGCGGCGCGGCCGAGAAGGCGGGCTTCTCGGCGAACGACGAATGGCTGGGCATCGAGTTGCCCGCCGGCCGGGGCGGCCGCACGGCCGAGGCCTGGCGCATCAGCCGGCTCGACGACCTGCCGCTATACCTGGGCGACGCGAAGAAGTGCACCGCCCTCGTCGCCCGCGACCGGCGCCTGCTGCGCCTGCCGCTGGCGATCCCGCCGGCGCAAACCACGCTGCGCCTGGCCCCGCGGGATGCGGCGCTGCTGCACGGCTGGCTGGGCTAGGGGCCCGGCGCCACCCCCTCCTGCGCGCGGCGCACGAACTGCACCGGCTGCTCGGCCGCGCCCACCATCACGCACGGCTTGCCGGTGCGGCGGCAGTGGTCCTGCACGCGCCACCAGTTCCCGTGGCTGACGCAGCCGGTCTGGCAGATCACCAGGTCGGCCTCGCGCAGGCTGGCCTCGAAGGCGGCTTCGTCGGCCTGCTCCAGCACGTCGGGCGCGTGCCGCAGGAATCGGCCGCCTGCGATCTCCACCAACTGGCGCGCCAGGCCGGCCGCCTCGCCTTCGGGGCCGATGCACAGCACCGCCTTCTCGCGCAGGTCCGACGGCACCGCGGGCGCCGCCGCCGGCACGGCGCGGCGCCAGCGGCCGGGCGCCAGCAGGCCCAGCACGCGCTGCGGCAGCGTCAGGCCGCGGGCGGCGGCGCGCGCAGCCACCTCCTCGCGCGCCAGGGCTACGGCCGAATCGCGCTGCACCAGCGCGCCGCGCAGCCGGACCAACTGCGACTCCAGCTCGGCGATGCGCGCGGCCTGCTCGGCCACCAGGCGCGAGCAGCGCTCCTGCACCCGGGCGTAGGCCCGCAGCAGCACGGTGTGTTCCTGCATCGTCGGCTCCATGTCGGCGGCATTCTATTTGCGAATCATTCTCAAGTAGAGCACCAAACACGCGCTGCCGGGCTGGGTATAGTGACCCGGCCCGAGGATCCATCCTTCCCCCTTCATTCCCTCCCCGGAGACAGCATGAGCTACGAGAACATCGAGGTGCGCACCGAGGCCGGCAAGGTCGGCGTCATCACCCTGAACCGCCCCAAGGCGCTGAACGCCCTGAACGACGCGCTGATGACCGAGCTGGGCGCCGCGCTCAAGGCCTTCGACGCCGACGAGGCCATCGGCTGCATGATCCTCACCGGCAGCGAGCGCGCCTTCGCCGCCGGCGCCGACATCGGCCTGATGGCCAAGTACAGCTTCACCGACGTCTACAAGGGCGACTACATCACCCGCAACTGGGAGACCATCCGCGCCATCCGCAAGCCGGTGATCGCCGCCGTGAGCGGCTTCGCGCTGGGCGGCGGCTGCGAGCTGGCGATGATGTGCGACTTCATCATCGCGGCCGACAACGCCAAGTTCGGCCAGCCCGAGATCAAGCTGGGCGTGATCCCCGGCGCCGGTGGCACCCAGCGCCTGCCGCGCGCCGTGGGCAAGGCCAAGGCGATGGACATGGCCCTCACGGGCCGCATGATGGATGCCGCCGAGGCCGAGCGCGCCGGCCTGGTCAGCCGCGTGGTGCCCTACGACAAGCTGATGGACGAGGCGCTGGGCGCCGCGCTCACCATCGCAGACTTCTCGCAGATCGCGGTGATGGCGGCCAAGGAGTCGGTCAACCGCGCCTTCGAGGGCACGCTGTCGGACGGCGTGATGTTCGAGCGGCGCCTGTTCCACGCCCTCTTCGCCACGCAAGACCAGAAGGAAGGCATGGACGCCTTCATGAACAAGCGCAAGGCGGAGTTCAAGAACCACTGACGCGGCCCCGTCGGCGCGGCCCGCTCAGGGGCCCGCGGCGAAGCGGCGCTCCAGCTCGGCGCGCAAGGCGTCGAGCACGGATGCCGGCGGCTCGGCCGCCGTGGCGGCCGAGCCGCCTTCGCGCCAGCGCACCTGCCTCCCTCCCACCTCCAGCGCCGCGAGGGCGCCGCCACCGGCCTGCAGGACGATCTGCCAGCGGCTGCCATCTTCAGGCACGGCCGCCGGCAGGCCGGACGGCACGGCCGCCTCAATCAGACCGGCGAGTTCGCCGGCCTCGGCCCGCGTCAGCCGCCGCATGCGGCCGTCCGGCGCCACGATGCGCAGGTGCGTCCAGCCGCGCCAGGCGCCGGCCGGGACGCCGGCTGTCTCCTGTGCCCTTCGCTGCATCTGCGGAGCGGCTGCAAGCCCCGGGGCGGCTGCGCCGGCCGCTGCCGCCGGCGCGGGCGGTGCCGGGCGGGGAGCGGCAGCGGATGGCGCGGCCGGCTGGACGCGCGATGCGTCGGCGGCCGCTGCATGCTCTTCTTCCGCAGGCGCGTCGGCCGAAGGCGCGCGCCGGGCGGATTCCTGCATCTCGCGGCGCTCCTGCACAGCCGCCTTGGATTCGGCAGCGCGTTCGCGCCGGAGGCGACCGGGGGACGCCGAAGGTGGCGGGACGGGTTCGGCCGCGGATGCCGGCGGCGGCGTCGCGGGCATCGCCGGCGCGGGTGCTGGAGCGACTTCGACGCGCGGCGTCGCAGGCGCCGGGGCCGGCGCGTCCAGCCGTGCATCGGGCACCGGTTCACCCTGCCACGTCACCGTGACGAACATCGCGACCAGCACCGTTGCGAAAGCGGCGTTCCACGGCATGCGGCTGCCGCCGGCCGACGCCCACAGCCTGCGCCACCAGGGCGTTCGCGCCGCAGCGGCCGGGGCCACGGGGGAAGACGACGCCGCGACATTGCGGGCGGCCTTCAGGATCGCCTCGCGCGTGGCCGGATGCGGCGCCGCGTCGGCGTCGGGCGCATGGTCGAGCATGCGGCGCAGGCGCGCGTCGGGGGCCATGCTGCCGTCGTCGTCGTCGCGGAACGTGTCGCTCATGCCCGCTGCTCCAGCGCCGCCAGGTAGCGCGCCATGCAGCCGCGCAGCTTCTGCAGCGCGTAGCGCAGCCGGCTCTTGACCGTCTCGAAGCCCAGGTCGAGCTGCGCCGCCAGGGCCTGCACGCCCAGCCCGTCCTCATGGTGCAGCAGGAAGGCCGCGCGCTGTTCGGGCGGCAGTTCGTCCAGGCAGGCCAGCAGGCGCCGGCCGGCAGCGCGCCAGAAGGCCAGCTCCTCCGCCGAGGGATGCGAGGCATCGGCTGCGCCATCGGCGGCGTGCATGCCGCGCTCCAGCGAAGGCAGCGCCGGCGTGTCCTCGTCGTCGGGATGGCCGCCGGTGTCCAGCGCCACCTCGCGGCCGCTGACGCGCAGGCGGTCCATCGCCAGGTTGTGCGCGATGGTGAAGGCCCAGGTGCGCCAGCTCGCGCCCTGCGGCGAGAAGGAACTGCGCGCGGAGACGATGCGCAGCCACGTGTCCTGGAACACCTCGTCGGCCTGCGAGGCCAGCCGCGCACCCAGTAGGCGCTTCACGAAGCGGAACAGCGCGCCTTCGTGCCGTGCGTAGAGCACCTCGAACGCCGCCCCGTCGCCGCCGGCATAGGCCAGCATCAACTGGTCGTCGGCCATGGCGTGGCGCTGCGCGTCGACGGGCGAGGGAGCGAGCATCGGGGGATTGTCACCGCCTCTTGTACGGCGCAGGCCCGCACCAGGGGTTGGCGAAAAAGCAGCCAGCGGGGAAGAGACGGTGCTGCGGCGGGCCCTTGGCAGGGCCCGACCGACTGTGGCTATAATTTCGGGCTCGGCGCTTTAGCTCAGTCGGTTAGAGCGATGGAATCATAATCCACAGGTCCGCGGTTCGAGTCCGTGAAGCGCCACCAACACTAAGTTCGCGATAGTTCGCTAACTTCCGAAAGCCCTAAGTGAATCAACCACTTAGGGCTTTTTTCTTTCCGCGATAGTTCGCGTTTGGCCGGGTGTTTCCGGCCGATTGTGCAGTAACTGGCGCAGGAACTGCTCAGGCGGCATACGGAAACGCTCCGAGTTACTGCATTCACATCCGAGCGCAGGCCGATGAACGCGGGCCGCTACGCCAACGCTCCGCCGTAGCCCTGCGACCGCCGCATGGCACTGGCTAGGCGTCGCTCGGATCCCGCAACCGTGGCACGCACTGCGGCCATGCTGGCGACGTCGCCGACAGTGAAATTCTGGATGACAGTCACCGGCTTCGCATCGCTGTCGCGGCCGTTCTGCGCCGCCGGCGTGATCTTCTCGCCCTTGTGGATGAGGGCCAGCATGTCCTTCGGCACGTAGTCGGTGCCGGTGTCGAGGCCGGGAATCAGGCCCATCAGCCAGCCGAAGGCGCCGCTGACGGCCGAGCCGACGATGCTGCCGCCGGATGCGCTACTGGTCTTGCCGCCGCCGAAGACGCCGCCGAGCAAGCCGCTGCCCGTGCCGCCCTGCACCAGGTCACCGAACAGCGCGCGGGTGACGTCGGCCGCCGCGGCATCGGCCAGCATTCGCTTAAGCATGTCGGCCCAGGCGTCGCCGATGTTCTCGAACTTGCCGTTGAGCGCCTGGTACAGGCCATCGCCGAGCTGCTGCTGCGTGTTCTCGGCGAAGCGCTGGCCGAAGGTGTCCATCACCTTCGTGGTGGCCTCATACTCCTCCTTGAGCTTCTTGCGCGCACGCGCGGCGGTCTCGGCCGTGATCGCGTTTTCCTTCTCCAGCTCGTCGACGCGCTGCAGTTCCTCCTTGTACCGCTCCAGCGGCGTGCGCATCTCCTTCATGAGGGCAATGCCCTCATCGCGGATGGCCTTGTTGGCCTCGGAACTGCGCTCCCGCTCCGCGGTGAGATCCTTCTCCCGCTGGGCCAGTAGCTTCGTAGCATCGAGCTGCTGGGCCAGGTGCAGCATCGTCTGCTTCTGCTCCTCTGTGACCCGGCCGCCGCCCTCGCGGATGCGCTTGATGTCGAGCAGGACCTGCTCGACCTCGCTCAGCTCCTGCGTCTTCTCGATCTGCTTCTGCAGCGATTCGATAGCACGCTTGGCATCGGCCTCAGGGTCCCTACCAGCCCCGCCCCGCTTCGCTTCCGGCGATCGCCCCGATGACGCTGCGCTCGACGCCGCGGCCCGGTGGGCAATGCGGTTGTCGATAGCGCGGACCGTCGCCTGGTACTCCTGCGGGGCGTCTGGCGAACTCTCAAACAAGCCAACCGCCGCGCCGTATGCTGCACCCAGGGGGTTCAGTGCGTGGCCTGCAGCGTTGAACACCCGGCTGACGAACCCATCGGGGCCAGACTTCCGCCGCAGTTCCTGCACGCTGTTGACAAACCCAATGATTCCGCCTGAAGCTTGAATAGCCGTTGACGACACATCCGTCATCCACTTGACCAACGCCTGGAACGCCGCCCGGGTCTCTTCCGACTCCAGCGTTTTGTTCAGTCCCTCCACGCTGTCCTTCAGGGAACGCATGCTGCCGGAGTCGCCGGTGAGCAGATCGTCGATGTTGTGCTGAAGGGCCTTGATCGCTCCGCCGAACGTCTCGCGCCCGGCCTTCGCCGCGCCGCCGTAGCTGGACTCCAGCGCCTCCAGGATGATCCCCTGCGCCTGGGCCGTCTTCCCCGTCTTCTCCAACTGCTCGACCAGCTTCTTCTGGTCGTCGGTGAAGCGGAAACCCTGCTTGCTCAGCGCCGTGAGGCCCTTGCTCGGCACGTCCAGCGCCTTGCCGATGGTCTCGGCCGACTGATTCAGGTCCATGCCCGTGCGAGCAGCCATGTCGGCGGCCGCCTGCATGGCCTTGGGCACCTGTTCGCCGACGATGCCCGTGTAGCTGAGCAGCCGGGTCTGCGCCTGGTTGATCTCGCCAGCACTGAAGGTGCTGCTCTTGGCCATGGCATCGGCCATGTCGTTGAGCTGCTGCTGCGACCAGCCTGCCGCCTCGCCGGTGGACTTGAGCACGGCGGCGAGCTGGGCCTGCTCCTGCTCGGCGTTGATGGTCTCCTGAATGAACTTCGTGATGGTCGAGCTGATCGACACGCCCGCGAAGGCGCCGGCCATCACGCCCTTGAGCGACATGAAGCTGCTGGACACGCCATCGACTTGGCGGCGCAGCGAGGCAAACGCGGCCTGCGTCTGATCCTTCGCCGAAAGGACGATTTGAACATTGGTTGCGGTCACGGGAAGCCTCGCAGTAAGAGGTGCGCGCCGTAGAGCGGCCGAGCTTGGACCGCGCCCCCTGACGCGCTGCGAGCGGATCGACGATCGCCCACGGGGTGCCCGCCATCTATGCCAGCTCAACTGCTATGGTGGGCTTCTCGCAGTTGATGCCCGGGACGCCTGCCGGCACCCCACCACGCGAATCAGAGCGCCACGTTGTCGCCGTTGCTCTTCACCCAGCCCAGAGGCGCCGCCCAGCCGCACCCGAAGTCCAGCCGCGCCTTGATTTCCAGCCCGTCCACCTCGAATCCTTCGCGCTGGGTGATCTGCGGCCCTTCGTCGCCTTCGAGGTAGCCGTACTCCAGCGCGGACTGATTCGCGGCCACGAGATACCACGCCACCGCGCTGGCCGCATCGAGCCGCGGCTCCACCTGCACGCTGAGCCTGTAGGGTTGCACGTCCCCGGTTTGCGTGGCGTTGATGGTGGCCACCAGCTGCAGCGCCTTCATCTCCAGCGCAGCCGGCACAATCAGCGTGCCAGGCGCTTGGGCCTTGAGCGTGCCGTCAATATCCTTCTGCTGCCGCAGCGCCAGCACGGCCTTGCCCAAGCCATCCGCGTCCAGGTCATCGATGATGAGCGTCTTGCGGTCGGCGGAAAACAGTGGCCCCCCATCGATGGCCGGAGGGGAAAGCAGGATGCTCACCAGCTCTTCGGCTTCGCGCATGGAGGCTGCTTCGCCGAATTTCCGCACCAGGTCTGCGAAACCGCCCAGATCGTCATTCACCAGCGCCTGGCGCGTCAGGCCGAAGATCCGGCCATAGGTGGCCAGCTTCCACGAAGCGGACGCCTCTTTGACAGAGCCGTATTTGAACTCGCCGTGCTCGTTCACCTTTTCGAGCGTCGGCGCACCGCCGAGGCGGATGATGCTGCGTGCGCGGAAGTCCGTAGCGTTGACCTGGCGCGCAACCGACTTGATGGCAGCTGGCGCAGCCGTATAGGACTCATGAAGCACTCGCCCCACCGCATTGCCGAGCAGCAGGGGAAAGTCGCCCGTTGTGTGGAGACCGGCCATCGCGCGCTCGATGATCTGCGCTCGACTCCACCCGGCGTCGACATGAACGCCCGCCAGGGCGAGGGCGCGTGCCGCCAGGCCCACGCAGTCCAGCGCACGAATGACAGGCCGGTCACCCTGGCGGGCGCCCATTCGAACAGCCAAGGTGTTGACGATCAGATCGCGCTCCGACCGCCCGCCGTCTTGGCTTTGCCGAACGTTGACGTGGCCACCGGCGGCGTGATCTTCGCGCGCGAGCTCGTTGATGATCGCACCCCGTGCGGCTTCCAGAGTGAAGTTGCCCGCGACAAGGCCGCGCGCGAACGACTCCATGCCATGCCGTCGCCCCAGCTCGAGAATCCTTGCTTGCTCGGACTCGCCGCCCTGTGCAGACGTGTGCACGCTCGTCGCTGACGATTGGGGAATGACCCCGCTTTGCTGATGTTGGGCCGAACGGCCTTCGGGAAGGGATGTTTGAGGCACGATAGACCTTTCAGAAAGAGAGAAGAGACTGCCGGCTGAGCCGGCTTCGATGAACTCGCAGGGGAAGGTACGAACGGCGCGCGCCTGGTCGGGCGGCTGATGGCTGGCGCCCTCCCCGCGCACTTGGCAATCCATGTCGGCGGGGATGGGCACGAGGGAGACCTCGTACGGCTCCCAGTCGATGACGCGATAGGTCCAGACGCCGTCTTCTTCGGCGGGCGCCACCATCTCGACGCGGTGGCGCACATAGCCGACCGACACGTTGCGGATGATTCCGTCGGCGACGTCCTGCACGTAGCCGGCGATCGACTCACGGCGCGAGAACGTCACATCGCACAGGCCCTGTCCGGCCTCGATCGTCGGTCGCTCGACCACGCCGAGCTGGGCTTCGAGATCCCAGGAGTTGTGCGTGTTGAGCAAGGGCGCGCCGCGGGTGAGACGCTCCATGCGGACCGCGCCCTCCTCGACGACCAGCTGCTCTAGGTATGGACGGTCGCGAAACCAGTCGTACCGGCGCACGGCAGCGCCGGCGGAGAAGACGAGGCGCGCCGTCGCCAGCGGAGCGTCCGCACCGGCGTCGGCATCGCCGGCACGCTGGAAGTCGCGAAGCTCCATCGTCCGACCAGCCAGCGGCAGGTCTTCGCGTCGGACGTCTGCGGCGGGCGCGGACATTACCAGTCCTTGCCTGCCGCGATGAGTTCACGGGCCTTGTAGGTCAGCACGAGCGCCAGGCTGAGCGCATCCTCGGCCGTGATCATGGCGAGGACCATCTTTTTGTCGTCGCACGCCTCCACCATAAGGGCGCGCCCCCGCTTGAAGACCTGGAATTTTGTGTTGTAGCGCTGAGCGCCGGCCTGTGGGTGTTGATGATCGGTGTCGGGCATTGAGAACTCCTGTGAGTCCTCAGTTTCCGGGCAACCACCTCGGTGACATCAAATCGCGATTTCGTGTCACACGTCGTCGTCACCAGCCGCTGCGATTCGCAGGATCTGGCGACAACTCAACCCGGCGGCGCATTCAATCTGCAGAGCTTCCAGCACTTCGCCGAGCTGTTCACCGTCCACGACTGGCGCCGATGCCGCGAGCGCCGCACTCAGCTTTTCAGCACGTGCGCGCCTTGGGCCACTACCCAACGCCGTCAACGCCTGGCGCACGAGTTCATTCCTCCTGTCGTACCGCGCTTTTCTTGATGGCACCTCGTATCGGCCGCCTCGCCGCACGCGCAATCCCAGCGCGCGAGCGAGGTTCTGCTCTTCACCATTGAGATACTTCGCCAAGCCAGCGGCAACATGCTGCCCAGCCTCGGCGGTCGGCAGCCGGCGGTCGCGCAGCGCAGCAGCCACTTCGCGTATCGCAGCCAATGGATCGACAGGCAGCTGCAGCCACCATGCCGCAGGCGGAGCCGCGGCGTTTGCCGGGGCGCCGCGAATCGTCACTCGTCCTCTCGCGCACACGTATGCACCGCGACCTGGTCAGGCGCGAGCGCCAGCGGGCGAGCCGGGCCAGCGGCTGCAACGGCCCACCAGACGACACCCATCGCGCCACAATCCGCTTCGCTCAGGTCGCCACCTTCCGGCACCAGCGGCAGATGCGCGGTCAGCCGGTCCCACACAGCTAAGGGGAGGCGAACGGCCTCCCGTTCGGCAGGCGGCAGCGAAGCCATCGCGGCGCGGATGGTCGCCTCGACCAGGTGGAAGTGCCCAGCGGTCAGAGCGTCGATCCCCAGCGTCCCCAGTCGCTCCACATCGGCAACGCTCGCCGGAACATCGGACGGCAACGCACGCGCCCGGACATCCAGGCGGACATTGTGACGGCGCCACTCGGCGGCATGGCGAACCGAATCGACGGGCATGCCTTGCCGCTTGAGTTTCGTGACGGCCGCCGGGGAAAGCCCGAGAGCTGCCGCGAGCGCCCGCTGGGTGAGCCTGGACGTTCCCGCGTTCACCTTTACACCACCTCGCGTTCACTCATTCCCGCACCACCCACTAGCGCGCGATCGGGGTTCGAATTACCCGTACACGGCCCTACCCAGGAGGACCCGTGAGATGACATAGGAACAAGCTCTATCTGGGGCGACTCAGACCACAGCACGAAAAAGATCGATCGACCAAGCATCAGGCGACCGGCGACAACTTCAACTGAGAGCGCCGCCATCTGAGTCGGAGTGCCTGGCGTACCGATCACCCAGCCCTTCTCCGCCGCATAGAACTTGCCCGCCTCGCCAGCCAGGCCGCGGCGCACCTCGGCATAGGCGATACGCCCATGTTTCGCAGCCCGCGCCCGAATCTCAGCGTAGACCCGAGGCATGTGGCGCCGAATGTGAGCCAACGCCTTGTCTGTCTTATCTGGTGTCCAAGTGTCCACGGTGTCCATCATTTACATAGAGATCACAGGAGATCGTGTGAGCGTCATGTGCGCGCGTGCACACGTGTGCACGCCTGCTTGCGCGCACCCGCATTTGTATGGACACGGTGGACAATGCAGCGGCTGCAACCTCGATTCAAGGAAGAATCACTGCCCTGAGCGCTCTATGGAAAGCGCTGGACACCGTGGACACTTGGACACTCAGGTCATGGGCGCATGCAGGGACTTCCCCGCTACCGCAGCGCAACGGAGGCCGCGATTCACGCCTCCCGCATCCGTTGCACAAATACGGCGCGTTTGTTGAGCCCAGGCCTTTTCCGACGCTGCGCGCATCGATCTCTGGCACTGTGGGCCCATCGTCCCGCTCTCCATAGGCGCCTGGCCATCGCCACGGCTGACGCCCGCAATCACCCGACCAACCGCGAAGACGGTCGAGCACATACAAATGGTGGGGTGCATCGCCAAGCACGGCCGCAGAGGCGGCCTGCCTGGCGAGCGACTTAGCTTGCGACGTGTCACCCAGGCCGAGGCCCTGTAGGTCGCGCGAACGCCCGCTGACGCCCAAGGCATCGCCGGGCGAGATTCGCGATCAGGACCCCGCGGAGTCAGGGGCATAGGCCTCACGGACACGTGCGTCAATCCATTGGTCGACCAGCGACTCCGGCCAGACGACCGTGCGGCGGCCGAGCGCGATGGGGCGTGGGAACCGGCCCTCGCCCATCAATTTGTAGAGGGTCGTCGTGCGGAAGCCGACACGCCTCAGGACCTCCTCGATCCTGAGTAGCCTCTCCTTCGTCGCAACAGTCGGGTCACTCATTCAGCACATCCGTAACACGTACAGCATGGGCGGAGCGTGCCACCCCAGGCATCAGGGTGCGAAACTCGCTTCCGTCAAGCCTTCGATGGTTCCGTGCGACCTGTCTCATTTCCAGAAAAAGTGAGACAGTTTTTCGTGGTGCCGCGTCGAGATTCGGATGCTGCAGGCGCTGCCTCATCGCTCGCCATGCCGACCGCCTGAGCTGCGACCACCTTGCGGAGGCACCAGGGCGAAGGCATCCTTGACGGCGTGCGCGAGCTGCGCCTCGATGACGGCCTCCGGAATGCCCAGCTGCTCGACCATGATGGTGCGCGCGGTGGCGCGGAAGCCATGCCCGGTCACCTCCTCCCCCGAGAAGTCCATGGCGCGCAAGGCGGCATTCACGGCCGCGTCGCTCATGGGCCGATCGTGATGCCGCTCGCCGCGAAACACGTAGGGGCTGCCCCCGGTGAGCGGCTGCAGGTCCTGCAGGATCTCCACGGCCTGCCTGGCCAGCGGCACCAGGTGGGGCTCGCCGTTGAGCTTCGCCTCACGCTTGCGCTTCATGCGCACGGCCGGCACGGTCCACATGCCGGCATCGAGGTCGAACTCCTCCCATCGGGCCTTGCGCAGCTCACCCGGGCGCACGAAGACCAAGGGCGCCAGCCGCAGGGCGGTGCGAACCACCGGCGTGCCGCGGTACCCGTCGATGGCGCGCAGCAGCTCGCCCAGCCGCTTCGGATCGGTGATGGCCGGGAAATGCCGCACCACGGCTTTTTTCAGCACGTCCTTCAAGTCCCGGGCGGGGTTGGACAGGGCGCGGCCGGTGGCAATCGCGTACCGGAACACCTGGCCGATGCTTACATGCACCCGGTGCGCCGTCTCGATGACACCGCGCTCCTCGATCCGGCGCAGGACGGCGACCAGCTCCGCCGGGCCGATCTCGGCAATGGGCCTTCCGCCGATGTAGGGAAAGACGTTGGCCTCCAGACGCGCGATGACCTTCGAGGCGTACAGGTCCGCCCATTCGGCCCGCCGCAGTGCGAACCACTCGCGGGCGACGTGCTCGAAGCTGTCGATCTTGGGCAGGCCGGCGCCCTCCCGGGCCTTGGCCTCGTTGGCAGCCTCCTGGGCCGCTCTGAGCGCTTTTCGGGCCGCGCTGGGGTCTACCCCTTCGGCCACCCGTTTGCGCGCCTCCTGGGCCTTGCTGCGGGCCAGGCCGAGGCCGACCGTCGGATAGGTGCCGAGCGAAAGGGTCTTGCGCCGGCCGGCGAAGGTGTAGTCGAAGCGCCAGCCGTGCGCGCCGCCGTTGACGAAGAGGAGGAGGTACAGCCCATCGCCGTCGGAGATGCGGCGGCGCGGATCGCCGGGCTTGATGGATCGGAGGGCCTTGTCGGAGGTGATGAGGTTGCGCGGCATGATGGTCGGAAAGGTGCAGTAACTGGAGCAGTAACTCCACTTCGCACACGACCAAACATAAAGCGTTCATGCGGCTTTCGCCACATCTTTCGGTGGCGTGAAGCGCCACCACATACAGCCCTTGCGGCTACTGGCCCCGTTGCTACAAACA
>NZ_JBIQNC010000089.1:12217-18910 GCF_044462705.1 Xenophilus sp. | reverse complement strand
ACATCAAGGCGCCCGAGTGCTTCTACATCGAGAAGAAGCTGCGCGAGCGCATGAACATCCCGGTGTTTCACGACGACCAGCACGGCACGGCCATCATCTCCAGCGCTGCGCTGCTCAACGCGCTGGAACTGGTGGGCAAGAAGATCGAGGAAGTGAAGATCGCCGTCTCGGGCGCCGGCGCCGCCGCCATCGCCTGCCTGGACGTGATGGTGGGCCTGGGCGCCAAGCCGGCCAACATCCACGCCTGCGACTCCAAGGGCCTGATCTACATGGGCCGCGCCGGCGGCTTCGACGATTCCAAGGCGCGCTATGCGCAGAAGGACACCGGCGCGCGCACCCTGGCCGACGTGGTCAAGGGCGCCGACGTGTTCCTCGGCTGCTCGGCGCCCGGCGTGCTGACGCCCGAGATGGTGGGCACGATGGCCGACAAGCCGATCATCCTGGCCCTGGCCAACCCCGAGCCGGAAATCCGCCCCGAGCTCGCCAAGCAGGTGCGGCCCGACTGCATCATCGCGACCGGCCGCAGCGACTACGCGAACCAGGTCAACAACGTCCTGTGCTTCCCCTACATCTTCCGCGGCGCGCTCGACTGCGGCGCGAGCAAGATCACCGAGGAGATGAAGCTGGCCTGCGTGCGCGAGATCGCCGACCTGACCAAGGCCGACATCAGCGAGGAAGTCGCGACCGCCTACGCCGGGCAGGACCTCGCCTTCGGGCCCGACTACATCATCCCCAAGCCCTTCGACTCGCGCCTGATCCTGCGCATCGCGCCGGCGGTGGCGAAGGCGGCGGCCGACTCGGGCGTGGCCACCCGCCCCATCGAGGACCTGGACGCCTACCGCCAGCACCTGTCGCGCTTCGTCTACCAGACGGGCATGTTCATGCGCCCGGTGTTCACCGCCGCCAAGCTCGCGCAGAAGAAGCGCGTGGCCTACGCCGAGGGCGAAGACGAGCGCGTGCTGCGCGCCGCGCAGATGGCGGTCGACGAAGGCCTGGCCAGGCCGATCCTGATCGGCCGGCCGGACATCATCGCCATGCGCATCCAGAAGGCCGGCCTGCACCTGCGGCTGGGCCAGGATGCCGAGGTGGTCGACCCGGAGAACGACCCGCGCTTCCGCCAGTACTGGGAGGCGTACCACGCGCTGATGGGCCGGCGCGGCATCAACCCCGAGGGCTCCAAGGCGATGGTGCGCCGCTCCAACACCACCATCGCCGCGCTGATGGTGCACCTGGGCGACGCCGACGCCATGATCTGCGGGCTGGTGGGCCGCTTCGACAGCCACCTGAAGATCCTCGGCCAGCTGCTGGGCACCCAGCAGGGCGTGCCGGACTTCGCCACGCTCAACGCGCTGATGCTGGACAAGTACACGCTGTTCATCGCCGACACCAACGTGCACGAGGACCCGACGGCCGAGCAGCTCGCCAACATCGCGCTGATGGCGGCCGAGGAGGTGCGCCGCTTCGGCCTGCCGCCCAAGGTGGCCTTCCTCTCGCACTCCAACTTCGGCACCTCCGAGCGCGCCTCGGCACGCAAGATGCGCGTGGCACGCGACCTGTTCGCGCAGATGGCGCCCGACATCGAGTGCGACGGCGAGATGCACGGCGATGCCGCGCTGAGCGAGACCGTGCGCCGCCAGGCGCTGCCCGGCAGCACGCTCACCGGCGAGGCCAACCTGCTGATCTGCCCCAACCTCGACGCCGCCAACATCCTGTTCAACGTGCTGAAGATGACCGGCGCCAACGGCGTGACGGTGGGGCCGATCCTGCTGGGATCGTCCAAGCCGGCGCACGTGCTCAACCCATCGGCCACCGTGCGCCGGGTGCTGAACATGACGGCCCTGGCGGTGGCGGACGCCAACATCCAGCGATGAGCGCCGCTCCGCCGCTGCGAAGGCGCTCGCACCCGCAGTCCGCAGGACGGAGGGTGGTCCGGTGAGCGCGGCCCGCCCCAGCCTGCCGCAGCTCGCCGACTTCCTGCGCACGGAGTTCCCGCAGAACCCCTGCGTGATCGAGGCCGTGGGCGAACGGGGCGCCACCATCCGCAAGGCGGTTGACGAGGCCGACCTGCGCCCCGGCGGCACCGTCTCCGGCCCGACGCTGATGATGGTGGCCGACGTGGCGCTGTACGTCGCGCTGCTGGGCGAGATCGGCATCGTGCCGCTGGCGGTGACGACCAACCTGAACACCACCTTCCTGCGCAAGCCAGCCGCCGGACGCGACGTGATCGGCGTGTGCCGGCTGCTCAAGGTCGGGCGCACGCTGGCCACCGGCGACGTGCTGCTCTACAGCGACGGCCATCCGGAGCCGGTCGCGCACGCCGTGGGCAGCTACGCGATCCCGGCGGCCCGCTGACGCGCACCATCTGCGCGCCCGAATGCACCGAAACCGGACCGGTCGCGCCGGCCTTCGGTGCCTTGGGCGGTGCAGACGCACCATGAGGTAGCGGCATCGTTCTTGCTCGCCCGCCTGGCATCTCCCACAGACGTCACGGCGATGAACAAGCGACACCTGCTGCAATCCTTCCTGGCGGCCTCGGCCCTGTGCCTCGGCCTGGGCAGCGCCCAGGCGCAGACGCCCATCAAGTTCCAGCTCGACTGGCGCTTCGAGGGGCCGTCCGCCCTCTTCCTGCACCCGGCCGCCAAGGGCTACTTCAAGCAGGCCGGCCTCGACGTGAGCATCGACGCCGGCAACGGCTCGGGCGGCACCGTCACGCGCGTGGCCTCGGGCGCCTACGACATGGGCTTCGCCGACCTGGCGGCGCTGATGGAGTTCCACGCCAACAACCCCGACAGTCCCAACAAGCCGGTGGCGGTGATGATGGTCTACAACAATACGCCGGCCTCGGTGATGGCGCTGAAGAAAAGCGGCATCGCCAAGCCGGCCGACCTGGCGGGCAAAAAGCTCGGCGCCCCGGTGTTCGACGCCGGCCGCCGCGCCTTCCCCATCTTCGCCAAGGCCAACAACATCGGCACCGTGAACTGGACGGCGATGGACCCGACGCTGCGCGAGACCATGCTGATGCGCGGCGACATCGACGCCATCACCGGCTTCACCTTCACCTCGCTGCTCAACCTGGAGGCGCGCGGCGCCAAGGCCGGCGACATCGTGGTGCTGCCCTACCCGGACTACGGCGTGAAGCTGTACGGCAACGTCATCATCGCCTCGCCGAAGCTGATCAAGGACAGGCCCGAGGTGGTGAAGGCCTTCCTCTCGGCCTTCGCGAAGGGCGCGAAAGAGGTCATCGCCAACCCGCCGGCGGCCATCGCGTCGGTGAAGGCGCGCGACGGCATCATCGACAGCAAGCTGGAGACGCGCCGCCTGCAACTGGCGATCGACACCGTGATCGCCAGCCCCGACGCCCGTGCCGAGGGCTTCGGCGTGGTGAACCCGGCACGCCTGTCGCTGATGGCCTCGCAGGTCTCCGACGCCTTCAACACCAAGACGCGCGTCAGCCCCGACGCGGTGTGGACGAGCGCCCTACTGCCGCCGGCGGCCGAACTGGCCATCCTCAGGAAGTAGATGGCAGACGCCGCCGCCATCCCCTTCGTCGACTTCCAGGACGTCTGGCTCGCCTACAACGAGCAACTGCTGCGCGAGAACCACTTCGCGGTCGAGGCCATCGACCTGCAGGTCGCGCGGGGCGAGTTCATCGCCATCGTGGGCCCCTCGGGCTGCGGCAAGTCGACCTTCATGAAGCTCACCACGGGGCTGCGCATGCCCTCGATGGGGCGCATCCGCATCGACGGCCAGCCCGTCACCGGGCCGCTGAAGATTTCCGGCATGGCCTTCCAGTCGCCGTCGCTGCTGCCCTGGCGCACCACGGTCGACAACGTGCTGCTGCCGCTGGAGATCGTGGAGCCCTACCGCTCCAGCTTCAAGCGCAGGCGCAGGGAGTACGAGGAGCGCGCCCGGCGCCTGCTGCAGAAGGTGGGCCTCGGCGGCTACGAGGACAAGTTTCCCTGGCAGCTCTCGGGCGGCATGCAGCAGCGCGCCAGCATCTGCCGCGCGCTGGTCCACGAGCCCAAGATGCTGCTGCTGGACGAGCCCTTCGGCGCGCTCGACGCCTTCACCCGCGAGGAGCTGTGGTGCATCCTGCGCGACCTGTGGACGGAGCAGCGCTTCAACGTCATCCTGGTCACGCACGACCTGCGCGAGTCGGTGTTCCTGGCCGACACGGTGTACGTGATGAGCAAGTCGCCCGGGCGCTTCGTCGTGCGGCGCGAGATCGAGCTGCCGCGCCCGCGCGAGCTGGAAGTGACCTACACCAAGGAATTCAGCGACATCGTGCACGAGCTGCGCGGCCACATCGGCGCCATGCGGCATGCTATGGCCGCCAGGGAGGTCGCATGAAGGCGGACTTCCCGGGGACCCCGGCATGAACAACAAGCAACTCGAACGCTGGTCGCCCTGGCTGCTGCTGGTGGCGGTGATCACGCTGTGGCAGATCATCTGCTCGGCCTTCGGCGTCTCGGACTTCATCTTCCCCAGCCCGCTGCGCATCTGGGAGCAGTTCTGGGAGTTCAAGGGCGTCATCGCCGGCCATGCTTGGCGCACCTTCTGGGTGACGATGGCCGGCTTCGGCCTGGCCATCGTGGTGGGCGTGCTGCTGGGCTTCGTCATCGGCAGCTCGCGCATCGCCTACGCGGCGGTGTACCCGCTGATGACGGCCTTCAACGCGCTGCCCAAGGCGGCCTTCGTGCCGATCCTGGTGGTGTGGTTCGGCATCGGCATCGGACCGGCCATCCTCACCGCCTTCCTCATCAGCTTCTTCCCCATCATGGTCAACATCGCCACCGGGCTGGCCACGCTGGAGCCGGAGCTGGAGGACGTGCTGCGCGTGCTGGGCGCCAAGCGCTGGGACGTGCTGGTGAAGATCGGCCTGCCGCGCTCCATGCCCTACTTCTACGCCTCGCTCAAGGTGGCGATCACGCTGGCCTTCGTGGGCACCACGGTCAGCGAGATGACGGCCGCCAACGAGGGCATCGGCTACCTGCTGATCTCGGCCGGCTCGGCCATGCAGATGGGCCTGGCCTTCGCCGGGCTGATGGTGGTGGGCGCGATGGCGATGGCGATGTACGAACTCTTCAGCGTCGTCGAGAAGCACACCACGGCCTGGGCGCATCGCGGCTCGCAGGGCGGCTGACCGGGCGGCGGCGGGGCGCGGTGCCGCTATGCTGGCCCGTGCCCATGCCGATCTCCTCCTTCCCGCGGCGGGCCGGACGCCGCGGCGCCGCGCTGCTCGCCGCCCTGCTGTGCGCGGCCTGCGCCGCACCGCCGCCCGCCCCGACCCCGACGACCATGCCGCCCGGCACCGACTTCTGCCATGCCGCCGCGCAGCGCGATGCGCCGCCGCGCGCCCTGGCCTTCGCCGCCGCGGCGCAGGGCGAGCACGCCGCCTGGGGCGCGTCGTCGCTCGATGCCGAGGGCCGGCTGCTGGCTTCCGGCGCCTACGAGGCCGAGGACGTGCCGCGCATCGATGGCCTCGCGCCCTGGCAGCGCGTGATGGCCTACTGGCAGGCCGTCGACCCCGATGCGCGCCAGCTGCCCTACGTGGTGCGCCACGGCGCGCTGCGCCCGGCCTCGCGCACCCGGCTGCGCGAGGCCCTGGCCCAGGCCGGCAGCGAGCGGCTGCAGGGCCTGGGCGCCGGCCCCGAGCAGGGCCTCTCGCCGCAGGAGCAGGATGCGCTCGCTGCCGCGCTGGACCGCGTGGCCGTCGTCGACACGCCCTGGTCCGCCGCCTTCGTGAGCTGGCTGGCGCGGCAGGCGGGGCTGCGCGACGGCGAGTTCGCCTTCTCCGAGGCGCATGCCGACTACACCGGCGCGGCCTGGGCGGCGACGCAGGCCGAGCAGGCGGGCCAGGCCGCGCCCCATGCGCTGCGCGCCTGCGACCTGGCCCGCACCCCGCCCCGGGTGGGCGACCTGGTGTGCCAGAGCCGCGGCGCCGACGCCGGCCTGGACCGCTTCGACACGCTGGTCCCCGCGCTGGCCGCGCGCGCGGCGGGCGGCGCGCCGGTGCCGATGCACTGCGACGTGGTCGTGCAGGTCGACGGCCAGGGCTTCGACGCCGTCGGCGGCAACGTGCTGCAGTCGGTGACGCAGCGCCGCCTGCTGTTCGCGCCCGGCACGCAGCGGCTGGACCCGAGCTACCTCGACGGCAGCGGCTGCACGCCCGGCACGCCCGGCTGCGTCGACCGCCACATGAGCCGGCAGCCCTGGTCGCTGCTGCTGCAGTGGCGAGAATGACCACGCCCCTTCGACCGCCCCGCCCATGACCGCTGCCGCCCCCACGCTCCCCCCGCTCACCGAAGACCAGTGCGCCCGCCACCTGCGCCGCGCCGACGCCGTGGCGCGCCGCGCCATGTCGATGGGCCGCCACCCCTTCGGCGCCCTGCTGGTGGCGCCCGACGGCGAGACGGTGCTGGCCGAGCAGGGCAACATCGACACCGTGAACCACGCCGAGTCCACGCTGGCGCGCACGGCCGCGGCCAACCACCCGGGCGCCTACCTGGCGCAGTGCACGCTGGTCACCACCTTCGAGCCCTGCGCCATGTGCGCCGGCACCATCTACTGGGCCGGCATCGGCCGCGTGCTCTACGGCGCGGAAGAGACGGCGCTGCTCGCCCTGACGGGCGACCACCCCGAGAACCCCACCCTCAGCCTGCCCTGCCGCGAGGTGTTCGCGCGCGGCCAGCG
>NZ_JBIQNC010000089.1:0-12117 GCF_044462705.1 Xenophilus sp. | reverse complement strand
CCGAGAACCCCACCCTCAGCCTGCCCTGCCGCGAGGTGTTCGCGCGCGGCCAGCGGCCGGTGCAGGTGGTCGGCCCGGTGGCCGCGCTGGCCGGCGAGATGGTCGACACGCACCGCGGCTTCTGGGACACGCGCGGGGCACATGCCTGAAGGCCGCCGGCCGAGCGCCGGCACCGCCGTGCAAGTCTCAGTTTGCTGCTGCGGCATGGACCAACTGATCCGGTCGTTCGCGGATTGCTCCGCGACAATCGGCTCACCATGATGATTTCCGGCCTCTCAAGAAAACGCCGGGCCGCCCCAAGTTTTCTTGCCCCCCTCGGGGGGCGGGCCAGGCGCAGCCTGGCCCTGGGGGCGCTCGGATGGTGGCTGGCCTCCCTCGCGCTGGCCGGTGCCGCCGGCGCCCAGCCCGCTTCGCCGGTCGGCAGCGACATGGAGCGCCGCATGGCCGCCTGCATCACCTGCCACGGGCGCGAGGGGCAGGCCACCAACTCCGGCTACTTCCCGCGCCTGGCGGGCAAGCCGGCCGGCTACCTGTACGAGCAACTGCGCAGCTTCCGCGACGGGCGGCGCCAGCAGGCCGACATGAGCCACCTGCTGGCGAACCTGTCGGACGCCTACCTGCGCGAGATGGCCGAGTACTTCGCCGCGCTCGACCTGCCCTACCCGCCTCCCGCCCCCTCCGACCTGCCCGCGGCGCAGCTCGCGCGCGGCAAGGCGATGGTGTTCGAGGGCGACGCCGCCCGCGGCATCCCGGCCTGCGCGAGCTGCCACGGCCAGGCGCTCGCCGGCGTGCAGCCGGGCATCCCCGGCCTGCTGGGCCTGCCGCGCCTGTACATCGCCTCGCAGTTGGGCTCGTGGGTCACGGGCGACCGGCGCGCGCCGGCGCCCGACTGCATGGCCGAGGTGGGCCGCAAGCTGAACAACGAGGACATCCGCGCCGTGGCCGGCTGGCTGGCCGCGCAGCCGGTGCCGGCCGATGCGAAGCCGGCCGCCGCGCTGCCCGCCGGCGTGTCGGTGGCGTGCAGCGCGATGGGAGCCCACCCATGACCGGCCGGCGCCTTCTCGTGCGCGCGCTGCTGGCGCTGGCGATGCTGCTGGCCCTGCTGGTCGGCGCGGTCGTCATGCTCAACCTGCGCGGCGAAGACCCGGTGGACGACCACGCCGGGCCCTTCGCGGCCACGCCGGGCCAGATCGAGCGCGGACGCTACCTCGCCCTGGCCGGCAACTGCGCCGGCTGCCACACGGCGCGCGGCGGCGCGGCCTACGCCGGCGGCCGCGGCATCCAGACGCCCTTCGGCACCATCTTCGCCGGCAACCTCACGCCCGACGACGCCACCGGCATCGGCCGCTGGAACGCCGACCACTTCTGGCGCGCCATGCACAACGGCCGCTCGCGCGACGGGCGGCTGCTGTACCCCGCCTTCCCGTACACCAGCTTCACGCAGATCTCGCGCGAGGACTCGGACGCCCTCTTCGCCTGGCTGCGCAGCCTGCCCCCCGTGGCGCAGGCCAACCGGGCGCACACGCTGCGCTTCCCCTACGACACGCAGGCCGCGCTGGCGGTGTGGCGCGCCCTGTTCTTCCGGCCGGGCACCTTCACGCCCCAGCCGGCGCAGTCGGCCGAGTGGAACCGCGGCGCCTACCTGGTCGGCGGCCTGGGCCACTGCATCGCCTGCCACGGCAGCCGCAACGCGCTGGGCGCCACCGACACGGCGCGCGGCCTGGTCGGCGGCATGCTGCCCGGCGAGAACTGGTACGCCCCCGCGCTGGACGCCGCCCACGAGGCCGGCGTGGCCGGATGGCCCGCCGAGGAGGTCGTGACGCTGCTGCGGACCGGCGCCACGGCGCGCGCCGCCGTCTCCGGCCCGATGGCCGAGGTGGTGTATGCCAGCACCCAGCACCTGAACGACGCCGACCTGCGCGCGATGGCGACCTACCTGCAGGCCCTGCCCCAGGCGACCGCGCCGGCGCCGGCCGCGCCCCCGCGGCGCAACGAGGCGCTGCTGCTGCGCGGCGAGCGGATCTACGCCCAGCAGTGCGCCTGGTGCCACGGCGACCAGGGCGAAGGCGAGCCGGGCGCCTTCCCGCCGCTGGCCGGCAACCGCGCGGTGAACCTCGACAACCCTGCCAACCTGGTGCAGATGGTGCGCCGCGGCGGCTACGCGCCCGCCACCGAAGGCAACCCGCGCCCCTACGGCATGCCGCCCTTCGGCCACGTGCTGAACGACGACGACATCGCCGCCGTGCTCAGCTACGTGCGCGCAAGCTGGGGCAACACCGGCGCGGAGATCACGCCGCGCCAGGCCATGCAGCGCTGAGGCGCACCCCGACGGAGAGACGACACATGAGCCGATTCCTCAGATCCCTGCGGGCCGTGCTGTGGGCCGCCATCGGCCTGGGCGGCCGCCGCGCCGACGCCGACCAGCGCGTCGACAGCGGCAGCCTGCCGGTCATCCTGCTGCTGGCCTTCCTGCTGGTGCTCGGGCTGATCGGCGGGCTGATCTTCGTCGTGCGGCTGGTCGCCGGCTGAGCGCCGACAGGCCAACCGATGGCCGACGGTACCCCCACCCGCTACGAACAGCTCGCCGACGACATGGCCCAGGCCGTGCGCGAAGGGCTGCTCAAGGCGGGCGACCGGCTTCCGTCGGTGCGCCAGACCTGCCAGCGGCGGGGCGTGAGCCCGTCGACCGTCTTCCAGGCCTACCGGCTGCTGGAGGCGCGCGGGATCATCGAGGCCAGGCCGCGCTCGGGCTACTACGTGCGCGCGCACAAACGCCCGCTGCGCGCCGCGCCGCTGACCGCGGTGCCCCGGCCGGAGGCCACCGAGGTGGCCGTCAGCGCACTGGTCTTCGACATCCTGGAGTCCACGCGCGACCCGGCGGTGGTGCCACTGGGCTCCGCCTTCCCGGCACCGGGCCTGTTCCCGCTGGACGAACTCGCCCGCGCCGGCACCCGGGCCATGCGCAGGCTGCGGCCCGAGCAGATCACCACCGCCCTGGCCGCGGGCGACGAGGGGCTGCGCCAGGCGCTGCGCCGGCGCTACGCGCTGCAGGGCGTGCCCCTGGCGGGCGACGAGCTGGTGGTCACCAACGGCGCGATGGAGGCGCTGAACCTGTGCCTGCAAGCCGTCACGCGGCCCGGCGACATCGTGGTGGTGGAGTCGCCCACCTTCTACGCCAGCCTGCAGGCGCTCGAACGCCTGGGGCTGCGCGCCGTCGAGGTCGCCACCGACCCGCAGGAGGGCGTGGTGCTCGACGACCTGGCGCGCCTGCTGACGCAGCACAGGGTGGCGGCCTGCTGGTTCATGCCCAACCTGCAGAACCCGCTGGGCGCGCTCATGCCCGCCGCGCGCAAGCGGGCCCTGGTCGAGCTGCTGGCGCGCCACGGCGTGCCGCTGATCGAGGACGACGTGTACGGCGAGCTGTACGCGGACGTGCGCCGCCCGCCGCCGGCCAAGGCCTTCGACCAGGCCGGCCTGGTGCTGCACTGCGGCTCCTTCTCCAAGTGCCTGGCGCCGGGCTACCGGGTCGGATGGGCGGCCGCCGGGCGCCATGCCCCGCAGGTGCTGCGGCTGAAGACGATGACCTCGCTGGCCACCTCGCTGCCGCCCCAGCTCGCCATCGCCGAGTACCTGGCCCAGGGCAGCTACGACCGCCACCTGCGCCGGCTGCGCGCGGCGCTCGCCGCCGAGCAGCAGCGCACCCGGCGCCTGGTCGAGCGCTACTTCCCGGCCGGCACGCGCGTCACGCTGCCCGAGGGCGGCTACTTCCTCTGGCTCGAACTGCCGCGCGGCATCGACGCGCTCGAACTGCACCACCGGGCCATGGCGGCCGGCATCAGCACCGCGCCCGGCGTGCTGTTCTCGGCCGACCGGCGCTTCACCCACCACCTGCGGCTGAACGCCGGCCACCCGGGCGATGCCCGCATCGACCCGGCGCTGCGCATGCTCGGGCGGCTGGCCGGCGCGATGCTCTAGACCACGCCCTCATCGCGCAGTCGCTCTATCGCCTCGGACGTCAGGCCCAGCTCGGCGCGCAGGACCTCGTCGGTATGCTCGCCCAGGCGGGGCGCGGCCTGGCCATAGACGATCGGTGTGCCCGAGTAGCGGATCGGATTGGCCACGCCCGGTGCCTGCACGCCCGCGCCGTGCGGCAGCGAGAGCTTCAGGCCGCGATGCCGCACCTGCGGGTCCTCGAAGACTGCCTCCAGGTCGTTGATTGGCCCGCAGGGAACGTTGGCCGCCTCCAGCAGCGGCACCCACTCCTGCATGGTGCGGGCGAGCATGGCCTCGGCAATCAGCGGCACAAGCACCTCGCGGTTTCGGCTGCGCTGCGCCGATATGCTGAAGCGGCTGTCGGTGGCCAGCTCAGGCAGGCCGATGAGCGAAGCGAATGCCGCGAACTGTGTGTCGTTGCCGACCGCGATGATCACGTCGCCCTGCTTGCAGCGGAACACCTGATAGGGAACCATGTTGGAGTGGCCGTTGCCCAGCCGCTGAGGTACTTGGCCCGAGAGGAAATAGTTCATCACAGCGCAACCAGTGACGTTGACCAGGCAGTCCAGCAACGCGATGTCGATGTGTTGGCCCTTGCCGCTGATGTTGCGGTGCTCGAGCGCGCCCAGGATCGCCGTGCTGGCGTAGATGCCGGTGACAACGTCAGTGATCGGGATGCCGGTCTTGAGCGGACCTCCGCCGGGTTCGCCATCGGGCATGCCGGTGATGCTCATGAGCCCGCCCATGCCCTGGAAGATGTAGTCGTAGCCGGGCAGTGGCGCGTACGGGCCGCTTTGGCCGAATCCGGTGACGGAGCAGTAGACCAGACGCGGGTTGTCACGGCGCAGCGACTCGTAGTCCAGTCCGTAGCGCGCGAGCGTGCCGACCTTGTAGTTCTCCACGAGCACATCGCAGCCGGCAGCCAACTGGCGCACGATCTCCTGGCCGCGCGGGGTGGAGATGTCCAGCGTCAACGATTTCTTGCCTCGATTGGCACTCAGGAAGTAGGCGGCGTCGCGCGTGTCCCGGCCCTCCGCGTCCTTGAGGAAGGGCGGGCCCCAGGCGCGCAGGTCGTCGCCGGCGCCCGGGCGTTCGACCTTGACGACGTGTGCGCCCATGTCGGCCAGAATCTGCGTGGCCCAGGGGCCGGCCAGCACGCGCGTGAGGTCCAGAACCTTGATGTGTTCAAGTGCTTGTTTCATTCGTAGTGTCGATGAGGGACGCCGCCAAGGGCTTGCGAGAGGTAGCGCGCCGCTTCGTCGATGGCCGCGTCGGCCGCTTCCAGGCGACCAGTGAAGAGTTGGAAGGCATGAGGCATGTCGTCCCACAGGCTCAAGCGGGTCTGCACGCCGGCCGCGTTGGCGCGTTCAGCCAAGGCATGAGCGTCGTCCAGCGGAACCTCGGCGCGGCCTGCCTGGATCAGCAGCGGCGGCAGCCCGTCCAGCGCGGCGTGCAGCGGTGAAACCTCGGGGGCTTCGGGCTGTCCCGACCGGCCGAGGTAGGTGCGTGCCATGCGCAGGATCGTGGCGCGCTGGGTAACTGGATCAGTGGCCGCGTTCGCCTCGTAGCTGGCGCCACCGGCCTGCAGATCGACCCAGGGCGACATCAGCGCGGCTGCGCGGGGCAACGCTTGGCTGGCATTGCGCAGTTGGGTCATCAGCAGCACGGCCAGCGCGCCGCCGGCGGAATCTCCGCACAGCGCGATGCGACCGGGCGCGAGTCCCTGCGCGCACAACCACGCATAGGCGGTGGCGGCGTCCTCCAGGGCTGCCGGCTGGCGGTGCTCGGGCGCCAGGCGATAGTCCACGCCCAGCACCGCGCAGCCTGAGTGCGCCGACAACCGGGCCATCAGGTTGTGATGCGAAATGTGCGAGCCGATCTGGTATCCGCCGCCATGGAGAAAGAGGATGACCGCCTCGCGCGTGGCGCCAGGCGCCTCGATCCAGAAGGCCGGCACGCCGTCGGCATCAACGGCCGTGACCGTTGCCGGTGGGCGTGGCTCAGCGAAGAAGGCATTCCAGTCGCGGCGGATCTGCTCGATGGTGGTATCGGCCCCCCAACCAGCGTAGAGCTGGCCCAGGGCCGCGCGCACCTCCTGAAGCTGCGCGTTCATGGAATTCATAGACTGGAGCGCGCGGCGGCCTGAATGGCCTGGCCCAGGCCTTCGGTGCGCTGCCGCTGAAAGCCTTCGGAGAGGTGGCTTAGCTGGTGCGTGTCGAAGTGAGCGTCGATGGCGCTGCGCAGGCCCTGCATGTCCAGCCCGCGATTGATAGAGCGCTTGACCAGCCGGAGCGCGAACGGGTCGCACTGCGCGATGCGCGCGGCCATGCGATCGACTTCTGCTTGCACTTCGGCGCGTGGAACGACGCGATTGACCATGCCGATGGCGAGAGCCTCCTGCGCCGACATGCGTCCCCCCAGGTAGAGAAATTCCTTGGCTTTGCGCGCCCCCATCACCCACGGATGGATCATGACTTCCACGGCCGCGGTAGCCAGCGTCTGGCACACCGGGTCAGAAAAGAAGGCGTCGTCGGAGGCGACGATCAGGTCACACATGTTGGCGACCATGAAGCCGCCGGCGATGCAGGCGCCACTCACCTGCGCAATGGTAGGTTTGGGGCAGTCGTGGATGTTCATCGCGTAGCCGAGGTAGTAGCGCTCCTCGAACGCCCAGCGTTGCTCGACGGTGAAGTTGCTGCGCTTGAGCGCGGCCTCCTTCAGGTCGTGGCCGGCCGAAAAGTGATCGCCCTTGCCGTCGATCACGATCACCTTGACAGACTCGTCGCGTACGGCGCGCTGCAGCGCGTGATCCAGTTCTTCCAGTAGTCCCTGGCTTTCGGCGTTGCGTGCCTGCGGGCGGTTGTGCGAGAGTCGGGCCACGCCTTCGCCGGTGCGGTATTCGATCAGCTCGTAGTCGGATGGTGTGGTCATGGTTCTTCCCCTCCCAGGTTTACCAGGCACGCAGCGCGCGCCATTGATCGTCGGTGCCGAGCGCGGCGCGGTCGGCGTCGTAGCCGAACAGCCATTCCTGCTGTGGCAGAAAGGTTCCGCTGTACTGGGCGTCGTACTTGCGGAATTTGGTGTTGCGCTGCGCGACCTCGTCCGGATCGCTCATGTGGAAGCGCTTCTCGGCCACGCGCGACTGGGCCTGAACGCGAGCCGTGCGGTCCATGCGCAGCGACTGGTAGCGCTGCAGGGCCGCGCCGAGGTCGCCGCCGGAGCGTTCGAGCAGGCGCGCGAGAACCCAGGCGTCTTCCATGCTCTGCACTGCGCCCTGCGCGTGGTAGGGCAGCATGGCATGCGCGGAGTCACCCAGTAGCGCGATGCGACCGTTGACCCACGTGGGCAGAGGTTCTCGGTCGTAGAGAGCGGTGACGAAAGGTTTGCGTGTGAGCGCTATTAGCTGCGTCACCTCGGAATTCCAGCCGTCGTACTCCTTGAGGACCTCCTCGACTGTGGCCGTGGCCGACCACGATTCGCGGCGGTTGCCCGGAGAGCTGCCGATGCAGATCCAGTTGAGCTTGGTGCCGCCCGAGACGTAGTAGATGACGGCGCTGCGCTCGGGCCCGAGCCAGAGGTGGGCGCTCGGCGCGATGCCCAGGTGACGCGCGGCATCCGCGTCGACGATGCCACGCCAGGCCACGCAGCCAGAGGCCTGAGGCTTGTCGGCCTGGAAGAAGCGTGTGCGCACCAGCGAGTGGATGCCGTCCGCTCCCACCAGGATGTCGCCGTGAACGACGGTGCCGTCGGTCAACGTGGCGTGCACACCCTGCGCGTCCTGCGACACGTCGGCGATGCGACTCCCCAGGCGGAGGTTGGCAGGCTCCAGGCGCTGCGTGATGACGCCCAGCAGATCGGCGCGGTGAGCATGGTAGTAAGGTGCGCCGAAGTGGTGCTCGATCTGCGGCATGAGCGGGTTGCGCATCAGTGCCTCGCCAGTCCTCCAGTCGCGGTAGACGAGATCGCGCGGCTGGAAGGCCACTGTGCGTAGCGCGTCATGCACGCCCAGGTGCTGCAGTACGGCCACCCCGTTGGGGCTGAGCTGTACGCCGGCACCAACTTCCTCCAGCCGGGGGGCCTGTTCCAGCACCACGTGCTCGATATTGAACTTCTGCAGCGCCAGGGCGAGCGCCGCCCCGCCAATGCCGCATCCTGCGACTATGACTCGCATATCTATCCTTCGAGAGTTATGAGGCCGCCCGGCGGGTCGCCTCGGGAGAGCGACGGTGGCTTACTGCGGTTGCAGTCCGATCGCCTGGATGATGGGCCCGGACTTGTCGAGCTGATCCTTGATGAAGCTCATGAGCTGGGCGTTGGAGACGTTCCAGGGCTCAGCCCCGCGGCTGCGCAGGAAATCCACAAACGCTGGGGCCGTCGTCGCCGCGCGCGTAGCGTCTTCCAGTTTCTTCATGACCGACGTGGGTGTACCCGGCGGGGCGAAGAAGGCGATCCACACCGGCATGCCGGAGTTCTTGGAGCCCGCCTCTACCGTGGTCTGCACGTCGGGGAAACTGTCCAGCCGCGCGTCCTGTAGTACGCCCAGCGCCTTGAATTCGCCACTGCGCATGCGCGACTGTGCCGAGAACAGCGTGATGTAGGCCACCTCGATTTCGCGTGCCTTGAGTGCCAGCAGGCCGGGTGCATCGCCCCGGTAGGGCACGTGCGTGATGTCCAGGTCCAGATCGCTCTTGAAGATCTCCATGCCCAGGTGCGCGCTGGTGCCGATGCCGAACGAGCCGTAGTTCAGCCGTCCGGGGTTGGCTTTGACGTACTTCACGAACTCGGTCATCGAGTTGGCGGGGAAATCCGGCCGCGCCAGTAGCACCGTGGGCGCCGTGTTGATCGGCGCGATCGGCTGCAGTTTGTCGATCTGGAAGCTCAGATTCTGGTAGAGGTGCGGCGCAACCGTGAATCCGGTGTTGGAGCCCAGCAAGATGGTGTAGCCGTCAGGCGTGGCCTGGGCTACCGTCTGCATGGCCACGATGTGGCCCGCGCTGGGCTTGTTCTCGATGATGACCTGCTGACCCAGCCGCTCCGCCATGCCCAAG
Organism: Xenophilus sp.; assembly: GCF_044462705.1. NCBI lineage: Bacteria > Pseudomonadati > Pseudomonadota > Betaproteobacteria > Burkholderiales > Comamonadaceae > Xenophilus > Xenophilus sp. The sequence goes on along the minus strand of NZ_JBIQNC010000089.1, from coordinate 3,076 downwards.
GCGGCCTGACGAGCGATGACGTCTGTGATGCCGCCTGGCCCGAAGGGCACGATGAGCCGGATCGGCTTGTTCGGATAGGTATCGGCATTCGCCGAAAAAGCCGTGGCCGCAACCAGGGCTGTGGCGGCCAGCCGTGTGATGAGTCGTTTCATGGCGTTGTCTCCTTGGGACCCGGATGCTAGGTCCGGTGCGCATCAACGACGTCTCGGGTTTGGATATGCTGCATGTTGTTTTAACATGCAGAACAAGAATTCGAAGTGCGTCTATGGAGCAAGTCGATGGGTGAGATGGATGTGGAATCGAGAGGCGGCGACCGGCAGTTCGCCACCACGCTGGCGCGTGGACTGGAGATACTCCGCTGCTTTACACCCGAGCGCCCGGTGCTGGGCAATCGCGAGTTGGCGGACCTCACGGGCCTATCCAAGCCCACGATCTCGCGCTTCAGCTATACCCTCACCGAGCTGGGTTATCTGCGCGTGGATCGCACCTCCGGCAAGTATCAGCTAGGCACGGCCGTGCTCACCCTTTCTTACCCACTGCTGGCCAACATCCCGCTGCGACAGGTGGTGCGCCCCCAAATGCGTGAACTGGCCGAACGCCTGGGCGGATCGGTATCGCTATGCATGCGCGAGCGCCTGAAGCTTGTGTACGTCGAGACCAGCCGATCCCGGTCACTGCGCGCACAGCGCTACTCGGACATCGGCATGTCCCACCCGATCATTGCCACTGCCAATGGCCGCGCCTACTTGGCTGCTTGCACGGCCGAGGAACGCACCACGCTGCTCAACGAGATTCGTGTGAAGACGCCCGACCACTGGCTCAAGTGGGGCGCGGCAGCCGAGGAGATGATGGCGTTTTGCCAGGACAACGGCTTCGCCTACTCGCATGGCGAATACCGGCCTGATGTGGCCACGGTCGGTGTCCCATACCGCCCAGCCACTGGCGGCGAGTTGTATGTCTTCAACTGCGTGCTGGCCTCGTACGCCGTCAAGCCCGGCCAACTCGAACGGGAGGTCGGACCGGCTTTGTTGGCCATGGTGGCCGACCTGTCCTACGTCTGAGATTGGTCGAACACTGGGTGTCCGGCCGGACGCTCAGGCGAGGAGGCGGTAGACGACCGGCACCATCACCGCCGTCGCGACGCCGTTCAGGCACATCGCCAGCGCGGCGAAGCCGCCGGCGACGGGGCTGGTCTGCATCTCGCGCGCCAGGCCGATGGCATGCGCCGTCAGGCCGGCGGCGAAGCCGCGGACGCGGTCGTCCCGGATGCGCATCCAGCGCAGCAGCGGCTCCGAGAAGATGGCGCCGGCCACGCCGGTGACGGCGACCGCCAGCGCGGTGATGGACGCCTGCCCGCCGAAGCGCTCGGCCACCGGCATGGCGATGGGCATGGTCGCGGACTTGGGCGCCAGCGACGCCACCAGCGAGGCGTCCGCGCCCAGCACCCAGGCCAGCCCCATGGCCAGGGCGATCGCCGCCGCGCCGCCGACCAGCAGCGTGGCCGACAGCTCGCGCCAGACGGAACGCAGCCGCTGCAACTGCACGAACATGGGCACGGCCAGCGCCACCGTCGCCGGGCCGATCAGCGAGCGCAGCAGCCCGGTGGACTGCGCATAGACCGGATAGGGCTCGTCCAGCAGCGCGAGCAGCGCCATGATCAGCGCGGCGCCCGTCGCCACGGGGATCAGGAAGGGATGCGCGTTGCGCCAGCGGTAGATCTTCAGGGCGAGCGCATAGACCAGGACGGATGCCGCCGACCAGGCCAGCACCTTGGCGATGCCGGGCGTCATCCCGCCGACGCCCCGGACGCGGCCGCGCGGCCGTGCAGCAGCCGCTGCAGCAGCGCCGCCGTCACCACCAGCGTCAGCGCCGTGCCGAGCAGGCACGACACCATGAACGGCAGCCAGTGGCCCTGCAGCATGTCCAGGTGGTCGAGCACGCCGGCCACCACCGGCATGAGGAACAGCATGATGTGCCGGAGCAGACCGCCGGCCGCCAGGGCGATGGGCCGGGGGACGCGCCCCATCGCGACGAGCGCCGCCAGCAGCAGCAGCATGCCCACCAGCGCGCCCGGCAGCGGCAGCGCGAAGCGCGCGACGGCCGCGTCGCCGGCCTTCTGCAGCAGCAGCAGGATGGCGACGCCGAGGCAGAACTGGGCGGCGGCGGCGAGCCAGCGCAACGGAGAAGGTCGGGAGCGGGTTTCGGTCATGGGGAAGGAGTGTGCACGCCTGCCCAGCTTGCCAGTTCGGCGCAGCCGCATGCGACGCACTTCGCGCGCCGGATCGGGCCGATCTGATACGGCCGCGCGGACCCGCTTAGACTCGGCGGCATCGCCCGCTGCCCGCCGCCGCAAGCCATGCGCCCATTCCATCGCCTGACTTCCGCCGCCCCGGCCCGCACGCCGTGGCCCGCCGCGCTGCTGCTCGCGCTGTGCGCCTGCCTGCTGGCCGCCTGTTCCACGGCGCCGGGGCCGCGCCGGCCGACAGTGCCGCGCGCCGCCGTCTACCCGCCGCTCACGTCCGCGCAGGCCGACGACATCGCCATCCACGCGCTGGGCCTGGTAGGCACGCCCTACCGCTACGGCGGCAACACGCCCGAGGGCGGCTTCGACTGCAGCGGGCTGATCGGCTACGTCTACAGCAGCCGCGCCGGCCGGGCGCCGCCGCGCACCGTGGCGCAGCTCGGCAGCTTCGGCGAGCCGGTACGCGCCGACGAGATCCGCACCGGCGACCTGGTGCTCTTCGGCCGCGGCCGGCCCACGCACGCGGGCATCTACGTGGGCGAGGGCCGCTTCGTGCACGCGCCCTCCACCGGCGGCACGGTGCGGCTGGACACACTGGCCGGCATCTACTGGTCGAAGCAGCCGCTGGAAGTGCGGCGGCCCTGAGCGCGCCCGCCTTGCTCCTCTCCCCTCTGGGGAGAGGCTGGGTGAGGGGCCGGCGGCGGTAGAAAGCGCTGCGTCGCCACGATAGGCCCTCGCCCTCACCCCAGCCCTCTCCCAATGGGAGAGGGAGAAAAAACCTCAATACTTCTTGCCGAAGTTCGCCGCGATGCGCTGCTTGAGGTAGTCGCCCGC
>NZ_JBIQNC010000088.1:0-18917 GCF_044462705.1 Xenophilus sp. | reverse complement strand
TCCTGGCGGGCTTCGTCACCAGCTTCATCACGGCGGCGGTGGAGCTGTCGGCCACGCTGCTGCTGGCGTCGAGCGAGAGCCAGGCGCCGATGAGCTACGGCATTTACCTGTACATGCAGAGCATCTCGGGCCGCGGGCCGGGCGCCGCCTTGGGCGTGCTGGCCGTGGTGGTGGTGGGCCTGGGCACCTATTTCTCGCACCGCTTCGTGGAGCGTTCACGCGCCACGGTGCAGGCCACCAAGGAGTGATCCATCCATGCACCTGAACAAAGTCTCCCTCGAAGCCCGGCACATCAGCCTGAGCTATGGCGCTACCGAGGTGCTGCGTGACGTGAACCTGCGCATCGAGCCGGGCGAGTTCTTCGCGCTGCTGGGCCCTTCCGGCTCGGGCAAGTCCACGCTGCTGCGCCTGATCGCAGGCTTCAACCAGCACCAGCGCGGCGAGCTGCTGGTGGACGGGCAGGACATCACCGGCACGCCTCCACATGCGCGCAACGTGGGCATGGTGTTCCAGAACTACGCGCTGTGGCCCCACATGACGGTGTGGGACAACGTGGCTTTCGGCCTGGTGGAGCGGCGCGAGAGCCGCGATGCCATCCGTCGCAAAGTGGGTGCCGTGCTGGAGCTGGTGGGCCTGGCCGACTATGCGCAGCGCCGCCCCGGGCAGCTCTCGGGCGGGCAGCAGCAGCGCGTGGCGCTGGCGCGCACCGTGGTCATCGAGCCCAAGCTGCTGCTGCTGGACGAGCCGCTGTCCAACCTCGACAAGCAGCTGCGCGTGCAGATGCGCGAGGAGCTCAAGAACCTGCAGCGCAAGCTGGGCCTGACCACCATCTTCGTGACGCACGACCAGGAAGAGGCCATGACCACGGCCGACCGCATGGCGGTGCTCGACAAGGGCATCCTGCAGCAGGTCGGCTCGGCCACCGGGCTGTACGACTTCCCGGCCAATCGCTTCGTGGCCGGTTTCGTGGGCACGGCCAACCTGCTCGAAGGCGAGGTGACGGCGGTGGGCGGCGAGACGCTGAGCTTCCGCGTGCAGGGGCTGGGCAGCCTCACGCTGCCGCGCCCCGACCAGCCGCCCGCGCTGGGTGCGGCGGCGCTGGCCTTCCGCCCGCACCAAGTCAGCATCCGCGTGCGCGACGAGCAGGTGGACGCCTCGCGCCTGTGGCTCAACGGCCGGGTAGAGAGCGCCGAATTCCTGGGCGAGTTCTCGCGCTACCGCGTGCGCGTGGGCGAGGTGGCAATGGTGACGGACCAGCCGCACTACGCGGGCTTGGCCATGTTTGCGCCCGGCGCCGAGGTGCGGCTGGGCATCGAGCCGACGCAGGTGCGCTTCCTGGAGTGCTGAGTCGGCGGCGCGGCAGCCCTGCGGCATGGAAATCTATCAGCTGCGCGCCTTCGTCACGGCGGCCAAGCTGGGCCACGTGACGCGTACGGCAGAGGCCCTGCATCTGACCCAGCCGGCCATCACGGCGCAGATCAAGGCGCTGGAGGAAGAACTGGGCGTGGCCCTGTTCGATCGCCGCCCGGGCCGCATCAGCCTCACGCGCGCGGGCGAGGCGCTGTTGGTGGACGCCGAGCAGGTGCTCAACGCCGCCGGGCACCTGCTGGGCCGCGCCCGCGAGCTGCAGGGCGAGGTGACGGGTTCGCTCACCCTGGGCACGGTGGCCGACCCCGACACGCTGCGGCTGGGCTCGCTGCTGGGCGCGCTGGTGCGCACGCTGCCGCTGCTGGAGATCAAGACCCGCCACGGCCCGGCCGAGGAGATGCGCGAGCAGGTGGCGGCGGGCCTGCTGCAGGCGGCCTTCTACATCGGCCCGAGCATTCCGCGCGAGGTGGCGGGGCTGGCGCTGCAGGCCATCCACTACCGGATCGCGGGACCCGCCCGCCTGCGCGCGCAACTGCTGCACGCCGGCTGGCGCGACGTGGCGGCCATGCCGTGGATCGGAGCGCCCGCGCAGCACCACGTGCAGACGCTGATGCGTGACATGTTCGCGCGCCAGGGCCTCACGCCACACCAGGTGATCGAGTCCGACGAGGTGTCGCTGCCGCAGAGCCTGGTGCGCGCGGGCGTAGGCCTGTCGCTGCTGCGCGAGGACGTGGCCCTGCCCGCCAGCGAGCGCGGCGAGGTGGTCATCTGGCCCCACGCGCGCGTGGGCGCGCTGCTGGGCTTCATCTACCCGCGCGCGGCCGAGCACGAGCCGGCCATCGTCGCCACGCTGTCGCTGCTGCGCACCGTATGGGGGCTGCCGCCGGCAGGGTGAGCGGGCGCGCGGGCACATAAACTCATGTGCTTTGCCACGGAGCCGGAGCGCATGAAAACCGTCACCCTCGGCCGCAGCGACCTGCGCGTCACGCCCATCTGCCTGGGCACCATGACCTTCGGCGAGCAGGTGGACGAGCCCACCGCCCACGCCATCCTCAACCGCTCGCTGGAGCGCGGCGTCGACTTCATCGACACCGCCGAGATGTACGCCGTGCCGGCGCGCCAGGAAACCTATGGCGCCACCGAAACCATCATCGGCAACTGGTTCAAGGCCAACCCCGGCGCACGCCGTAAGCTCACGCTCGCGACCAAGGTGGCCGGCCCCTCGCGCGGCATGCCCTGGGTGCGCGAGGGCCTGGGCATGACGGCGGCCGACATCGCCGCCTCGTGCGAGGGCAGCCTGCGCCGCCTGCAGACGGACGTGATCGATCTCTACCAGATCCACTGGCCCGAGCGCCACGTGCCGGCCTTCGGCAACATCCACTACGACCCGGCCAAGGAGAAGTCGCAGACCTCCATCCACGAGCAGCTGGAGGCGCTGGGCGCGCTGGTGAAGGCCGGCAAGGTGCGCTACATCGGCCTGTCGAACGAGACGCCCTACGGCGTGCACGAGTTCGTGCGCCTCGCGGAGCAGCACGGCCTGCCGCGCGTGGCCACGGTGCAGAACGTCTACTGCCTGATCAGCCGCGCGCTGGAGAACGGCCTGGACGAGACGATGCACAGGCTCGACGTCTCGCTGCTGGCCTATTCGCCGCTGGGCTTTGGCCTGCTGACGGGCAAGTACGACGCCGGCGGCACCGAAGGGCCGCGGGCGCCGAAGGGCGCGCGCATCTCCAGCTACGAGTCGGTGCGCAAGCAGCGCTGGGGCCGCGCGGACGCGCTGGCCGCGGCGCGCCGCTACAACCAGCTCGCCCGCGACCACGGCCTGACGCCGACACGGATGGCGCTGGCCTTCTGCTACACCAAGTGGCAGGTCGCCAGCACCATCATCGGCGTGACTTCGCTGGCCCAGCTCGACGAGAACCTGGACGCCTGGGGCACCACGCTGCCGCCCGAACTGCTGGCCGAGATCGACCGCATCCGCTGGGAGATGCGCGACCCCGCCGCATAAAGTGGAACACCCCCAGTCTTCGCGGACTTCGTTCCGCTTCGCCAACCCCCTCGAGGGGGCACATCCCGCGGCCTGGCAAAGCCAGTTCCGCGGATGTCCTCGCATGGCTTGCTCCGCAGCCGCCAGTCCAGCGGTATTCCCTCCACTTTGGGCGCGATGGAGCGCCTCGGGCGACTGACATGCGCAGGGACAAGGCCCACGTCAGCGAGACGCCCGCCACCGCGGTGCTGAAGGCGGCCGGCGTCGCCTTCACTGAGCACCCCTACGAGTACCTCGAGCACGGCGGCGCGCAGCACAGCGCGCAGGTGCTGGGCCTGGACCCGTTCGCCGTGGTCAAGACGCTGGTGATGCAGGACCAGGATGCGAAGCCGCTCGTCGTGCTGATGCACGGCAACCGCAGCGTCTCGACCAAGAACCTGGCGCGCCAGATCGGCGCCAAGTCGGCCGAGCCCTGCCGGCCCGAGGTGGCGCAGCGCCACTCCGGCTACCAGGTGGGCGGCACCTCGCCCTTCGGCACGCGGCGCGCGATGCCGGTGTACATCGAGGCCACCATCCTCGCGCTGCCGCGCATCGCCATCAACGGCGGCCGGCGCGGCTACCTGGTGGGCATCGACCCGCAGGCGTGCGTGACGCTGCTGGGCGCGACGCCGGTGCAGTGCGCGCTGGCGATGGACCCATGATCCGGCTGCTGCGCCCGCGCCTCGTGCTCGCCGGGCTGGCCTGCGCGGCCGGCCTGCTGGCCGGCTGCTCGCTGCCGCCGCTGGAGGGGCGCAGCGCATCGCAGGCGCTGCCGGCCGCCGAAGCCCGCGAGACGCCGCTGGGCCGGGCGATCGAGCCGCTGGCGCAGCAGCATCCCGGCCAGGCCGGCATCCACCCGCTGACCGATCCGCGCGAAGCCTTCGCCGCGCGCGTGCAGCTGGCCCGGCAGGCGCAGCGCACGCTGGACGTGCAGTACTACATCTGGCGCGGCGACACCACCGGCATGCTGCTGCTGGAGGCGCTGCGCGCCGCCGCCGACCGCGGCGTGCGCGTGCGCCTGCTGCTCGACGACAACGGCATCGCCGGCCTCGACGCCGAACTGGCCGCGCTGGATGCGCATCCCCAGGTCGAAGTGCGCCTGTTCAACCCCTTCGCCTTCCGCGCCTTCAAGCCGCTGGGCTACGTGACGGACTTCGCCCGCGCCAACCGGCGCATGCACAACAAGAGCTTCACCGCCGACGGCACCGCCACCGTGATCGGCGGGCGCAATGTGGGCGACGAGTATTTCGGCGCCACCGACGGCGTGCTCTTCGCCGACCTCGATGTGCTGGCGGTGGGGCCGGTGGCGCAGGCGGTGTCGACGTCCTTCGACGGCTACTGGGCCAGCGGCTCGTCGTATCCCATTGCCGCGCTGGTGGGCGAGCCCTCGGCGAAGGCGCTGGCCGAGGCCGAGGGCCGCGCGGCGCTGGCGCAGCGTTCGCCCGCCGCCGCGGCCTACAAGGAGGCGGTGCAGCGGCTGCCTTTCATGCAGCAGCTCGTCGAAGGCCGCCTGCCGCTGGTGTGGGCGCCGACGCAGCTCGTGGCGGACGATCCGGCCAAAGGCCTGGCGCGCGCCGGGCGCGAGCAACTGCTGATCCACCACATGGCCGAGGCCATCGGCGAGCCCGCGCGCTCGCTGGACCTGGTGTCGCCGTACTTCGTGCCCACCGACCAGGGTGCCGACTACTTCGCCGCGCTGGCGAAGCGCGGCGTGCGCGTGCGCATCCTCACCAACTCGATGGCGGCCACGGACGTGCTGGCCGTGCACTCGGGCTACGCGCGGCACCGGCAGCGGCTGCTGGAGGCCGGCGTGGTGCTCTACGAACTCAAGCCCGATCCCGCGGGCGATTCGCCGGCCGGCGCGCCCGCCGAGGCGGGCCGCAGGGAAGGGCGGGGCCTGCTCGGCAGCTCCGGCTCCAGCCTGCATGCCAAGACCTTCGGCGTGGACGGGCGGCGGGTGTTCGTCGGCTCCTTCAACTTCGACCCGCGCTCGGCGCGGCTGAACACCGAGCTGGGCCTGGTCATCGACAGCCCGCTGCTGGCGCAGCAGATGGAGCGCGTGTTCACCGAGCGCGTGCCCGCCGGCAGCTGGCAGGTGCGGCGCGACCCGGAATCAGGCACGCTGCGCTGGATCGACGCGGCGCAGCAGCCGCCCGCCGAACTCGCCTCGGAGCCGCTCTCTCGCGGCTGGCAGCGCCTGGCGGTGATGCTGCTGTCGCTGCTGCCCATCGAGTGGATGCTGTGACGGCGCGCAGAAGGGCCGCTGGCACAATGCCGCAGCCCCTCCCGGAGACATGCCGTTGAATCTGCCCGCCCTCGTTGCCGTCGTGGCCGCCTATCTCGTCGGTTCGCTGTCCTTCGCCGTCATCGTCAGCCGCCTGCTCGGCATGGACGACCCGCGCAGCTACGGCAGCGGCAACCCGGGCGCGACCAACGTGCTGCGCTCCGGCCGCAAGGGCGCCGCACTGGCCACGCTGGTGCTGGACGCGCTCAAGGGCTGGCTGCCGGTGTGGGCCGTCCACCAGTGGGGCGGCGCCTGGGGGCTGGGCGAGGGCACGGCCGCGCTGGCCGGCCTGGCCGCCTTCCTGGGCCATCTGTACCCGGTGTTCTTCGGCTTCCAGGGCGGCAAGGGCGTGGCGACGGCGGCCGGCGTGCTGTTCGGCATCGACTGGCTGCTGGGCCTGGCCACGGGCGCGACCTGGCTGATCATCGCCTTCTTCTTCCGCTATTCGTCGCTGGCCTCGCTGGTGGCGGCCTTCTTCGCGCCGGCCTACTACCTGCTGGGCGGGCAGATCGCCTGGCCCATGCGTCGTACGGTGCTGGCGGCGCTCATCGTCATGAGCCTGCTGCTGGCCTGGCGCCACCGCGAGAACATCCGGCGGCTTGTGGCCGGCACCGAATCGAAGATCGGCAGCAAGGCCAAGGCGCCGGCCGCCGGCAAGACACCCTGAAAGGACACCCGCCATGCCCCAGCTCACCCGCTTCCACGTCGGCCCCCGCCTGTCGGAGATGGCCGTGCACAACGGCACCGCTTACCTCGCCGGCCAGGTGCCCGACGACACCACGCAGGACATCCGCGGCCAGGCCGCGCAGGTGCTGGCGATGGTCGACAAGCTGCTGGCCGAGGCCGGCACCGACAAGTCGCGCATCCTGATGACGCAGATCTTCCTGACCGACATCAGCGAGATCGCGGCGATGAACGAGGTGTGGGACGCCTGGATCCCCGCCGGCCACACGCCGCCGCGCGCCACCGTGCAGGCGGCGCTGGCCAATCCGGCCTACAAGATCGAGATCGTGGTCACGGCCGCGCTGCCGTGAGGATCAGAAGCGCTTCTCCAGCACCATCTGGTCGGCATCGCGCCGCATCGAGAAGCGGCCGATGAAGCTGTTGCCCAGCAGCACGAAGGGCATCGACTGCGGCGAGACCACGGCGTCCACGTCGTAGACCTCCACGTCGCCCACGCGCACCGACGAGAGCTTGATGCGGTGCCCCACCGCCACGCCGTTGGCCGTGTTGATCTGCACCGGTTGGCCCTTGCTGTAGTCCAGCCCGATGCGCTGCGCGTCGGCCGCCGACAGGGCCACCGCGGTGGCGCCCGTGTCGAGCATGAAGTTCACCGTGCGGCCGTTGATGGTGCCCTGCGTCATGAAGTGGCCGCGGCCGTCCACCGGCAGCACGATGCGCGTGCCGCCCGCGCTGCGCGGCGCGCCGCCGATGCTCACCGGCTGGTCCATGCGCAGCACCAGGCGCTGGCCGCCCGATTCCACCGTCGCCTGGCCGCCCTGCAGGCTCACCAGGCGCACGCCCTGCACCGTCTCGCCGGGCGCCACGGTGCGCGGGGCGCCGCCGTCGACGACGAGGATCGCCCGGCTGCCGATGGTGCCGGTGAGCATCACCGACTGGGCGTGCGCGGCCAGGCTGGCCGCCAGCAGGGCGAGGGCGGCGAACAGCGGCTTCATCGGCGCGTCAATCCCGGAAGTTGTTGAACGACAGCGGCAGGTCCGCCATGTCCTTGCGGATCAGCGCCATCGCGGCCTGCAGGTCGTCCTTCTTGGCGCCGGTCACGCGCACCGCGTCGCCCTGGATCGCGGCCTGCACCTTGAGCTTGCTGTCCTTGAGCAGGCGCTGGATCTTCTTGCCGTCCTCGGTGGCGATGCCGCTGCGCACGGTGATCACCTGCCTGACCTTGTCGCCGCCGATCTTCTGCACGCTGCCTTTATCGAGGAAGCGCACGTCCACGCTGCGCTTGGTCAGCTTGCCGCGCAGGATGTCCTCCACCTGCGCGAGCTGGAACTCGGCGTCGCCGGTGAGGGTGATCTCCTTGTCCTTGAGCTCGATGGCGGCGGCCGTGCCCTTGAAGTCGAAGCGGGTGCCGATCTCCTTGGCGGCGTTGTCCACGGCGTTGCGCACCTCCACCAGATTGGGTTCGCACACGGTGTCGAAGGAAGGCATGGGCGGGATCTCCTGAAGCGTCGATGCGCCCTCTGGCGACAGGGCGCGGATGCGACAATTCTCCCATGATCGTCGAGCGAAACGCCCCCCTGCAGCCGCACAACAGCTTCGGCATCGTCGCGCGCGCCCAGCAGATGGTGCGCATCGAAAGCGAGGACGACGTGCACGCCGTGCTGGCCGATGCGCGCTGGCAGGGCGTGCCGAAATTCGTGCTCGGCGGCGGCAGCAACATCGTGCTCACCGGCGACGTCAAGGCGCTGGTGCTCAAGGTCGAGATCCGCGGCCGCCGGCTGGTCGAGGAGACGCCGCGCGCCTGGATCGTCGAGGCCGGCGCCGGGGAGGTCTGGCACGACACGGTGCGGTGGCTGCTGGCGCAGGGCTGGCCGGGGCTGGAGAACATGGCGCTCATCCCCGGCACGGTGGGCGGTGCGCCGGTGCAGAACATCGGCGCCTACGGCGTCGAGCTGCAGGACCGCTTCGAGTCGCTGGACGGCATCGACCTGGCGACGGGCCGGCCCTTCACGCTCGATGCCGCGCAGTGCGCCTTCGGCTACCGCGACTCGGTGTTCAAGCACGTGGCCGCCGGCCCCAACGACTTCGGCCTGGCCGGCCGGGCGCTCATCACCCGCGTGCGGCTGCGGCTGCCCAGGCCCTGGAAGCCCGAGCTGGGCTACCTGGACCTGGCGCGCAGGATGGCCGAGACCGGCATCGCCGAGCCCACGCCGATGCAGATCTTCGACTGGGTGTGCGCGATCCGCAGCGCCAAGCTGCCCGACTGGCGCGTGCTGGGCAACGCCGGCAGCTTCTTCAAGAACCCCACCGTCACGCCCGAGCAGTGCGCCGACATCATCGCGCGCGACCCGAAGATCGTGCACTACCCCATGCCCGACGGCACGGTGAAGCTGGCGGCCGGCTGGCTGATCGACGCCTGCGGCTGGAAGGGCAAGTCGGTCGGCAACGCCGGCGTGTACGAGAAGCAGGCGCTGGTGCTGGTCAACCGCGGCGGGCGCGCGCACCCGGCCACCGGCGGCGAAGTGATGACGCTGGCCAAGGCGATCCAGACCAGCGTGTACGAGCGATTCGGCATCCGGCTGGAGCCGGAGCCGGTGGTGGTCTAGGGCCGGCCTAAGCCCCGGCCAGCCGCGCCGGCAGCCTGCGCGTGCGCAGGTACAGCCAGCCGGTGATGCTCAGGTTCAGCAGGTTCCAGCCGATGCCGTTGACGAACGCCGCGTGGTAGCCGCCGGTGACGTCGAAGATCCAGCCCGACATCCAGCCGCCCAGCGCCATGCCCAGCATGGTGGCCATGATGACGGCGCCCACGCGTGCGCCGGCCTCGCGCGGCGGGAAGTGCTCGCGCACGATGATGGCGTAGGAAGGCACGATGCCGCCCTGGAACAGCCCGAACATGGCCGAGATCAGGTACAGCGGCACCAGCCCGTCGAAGGGCAGGAACATGAGCAGCGCCAGCCCTTGCAGCACCGAGCCCAGCAGCAGCGTGCGGATGCCGCCGATGCGGTCGCAGATCAGGCCCGAGACCAGCCGGCTGACGATGCCGCAGGCCAGCATCAGCGACAGCATCTCGGCGCCGCGCGCGGCGCCGTAGCCCAGGTCGGTGCAGTAGGCGACGATGTGCACCTGCGGCATGGCCATGGCCACGCAGCAGGCCACGCCGGCCACGCACAGCAGCCACTGCGCGTGCGCGGGCGGCAGGCCGAAGGGGCGGTCGGTCGGCACGGCGCGGCCCGCCGCTGCCGCAGCCACCGGCGCCACCGCCGGCGGCCGCTGGCGCATGTACAGCGCCAGCACCGCCATGCCGATGCCGCACACCAGCCCCAGCGCGACGTAGGTGGGCCGCCAGCCATAGTGCGCGATGCCCCACTGCGCCAGCGGCGGCCAGACGGCGCCGGCCAGGTAGTTGCCGCTGGCGCAGATGGCCACCGCGATGCCGCGCCGCTTGGCCCACCACAGCGTGGTGTCGGCCATCAGCGGTGCGAAGGTGGCCGCGCCGCCCAGAAGGCCCAGCAGCGCGTGCGCGGCGCCGAAAGCCCAGATGCTGCCCGAGAAGGCGGCCCACAGGTAGCCGCCGCAGACCGCCGCCGCGCCCATCATCAGCACGCGCGCGATGCCGTGACGGTCGGCCAGCCGGCCGGTGAGGATGCCGCCCAGCCCCAGGCTGACCACCATCAGCGTGTAGGGCACCGACGCCGTGCCCCGCCCGACGCCGAACTCGGCCTGCACCGCCGGCAGCACCACCGACACCACGTACATGCTGCTGTTGCCCAGCGCCACCAGTCCCAGCGTGGTGACCAGCCGCCAGGCGGCGGTGCGCGAGTCGATCAGGCTGGCGTCGGCGGGCGCTGCGGCGTGGCGCATCGCCGTTCAGCCGAAGCTGCAGATGTAGTGGTAGGCCTCGGCCACGCGGATGTCGAACGACGAATTGGCGGGTGCGCTGAACCGTTCGCCGGGGCCCGACTTCTTCCATTCGTCGCTGCCGGCCAGCCTGTATTCGCAGGCGCCGGCCACGCATTCCATGACCTCGGCCGCGCCGGTGTTGAAGGTCAGCGTGGAGGGCAGGATCACGCCCACCGTGCACTTGCGCCCGTCGGCGAAGGTGACGCCGTGCGAGACGCACTTGCCGTCGAAGTACACGTTGGCTTGGGTCGAGACGGACACGCCGTCCAGCGAGGTGAGGGCCATGATGCAGGGAGGAGGAGAGGAAAAGAAGAAGCGCCGGGCCCGATCGGGGCCCGGCGCGGATGCGATTGTAGAAAGGCGCCGACGCCTCAGCGCCAGCCGCGGTGCCAGTGGCGGTGGCCGTGGTGCCAGCCGCGCGCGTAGCCCAGGTTGAGCGACACGCCGACCGGCGGATAGACCCAGGGCGCCGGATAGGCGTAGGGCGCGGCGTAAGCCGGGGCCACGTACACCGGCGCAGGGTAGGCCGCGGGCGGGGCGCCGTACGGCACGCCCGCGCCCGAGACCACCACGCCGGGCTCCGGCACGACCTGCGCCGGATCGGCGCCGGGCTGCGGCGGGGGCATGTCGTTGTCCGCCAGTTCCGGCTGCGGCGCGACGGGGTAGGTGGTGACGCCGTAGGGGCTCACCTGCACCGGGATGGTCGGGCCCGGTGGGCCGTCGGTGCGCGTGGTGTAGGTGCGGCCGGCGTATTCGTAGGTCACCGAGTAGCCGACCGTGCGGCCCTGCTCGGTGATCGGCTCGCTGGCGATCACGCGGCCCTGCTCGGTGCCGGGCTGCGCCTGGACGCCCAGGCAGGCGCCGGCCAGCAGCGCAGCCGCCAGCAGGCGCGGGGCGGGGAATCTGGCCATGAGGATCTCCTTGTGTGACGAGGCAACGGGGCAATTGGACGCCTGGCAGGCGCCAAGGTTCAACCCCGGCGCCCGGCCAGCGCTTGCCAGGCCTGCGCGTCGAAGCCGGCCGTGACCTGCGGCCCGGGCGCCCATTCGACCACCGGCCGCTTGACCAGGCTGGGGTTCGCCGCCAGCACCCGTGCGGCCGAGTCCGCGTCCACGACGCCCTCGCGCGTGGCGGCGTCCAACTGGCGCCAGGTGGTGCCGCGCCGGTTGACCAGCGCCTCCCAGCCGAGCGCGGCGATCCAGCGTCGCAGCGCGTCGGCCGGCACGCCTTCCTTCTTGAAGTCGTGGAAGCGGTAGGGAACGCCCTGTCCGTCGAGCCATGCACGGGCGCGCTTGACGGTGTCGCAGTTCGGGATGCCGTAGAGGTCGATCATGGCGCCGGATCATCCCCGAAACCGGGCCGGGCCGCTTTGCGACAATGCCGCCCTCCATGAAGACACTGGCCGACTGGCTCGCGCACGCCGAGCGACTGCACGCGAAGAACATCGAACTGGGCCTCCCGCGCGTGCGTGCCGTGGCCGACCGGATGGGGCTGGCCTTCGGCTGCCCCGTCATCACCGTGGCGGGCACCAACGGCAAGGGCTCCACCTGCGCCATGCTGGAGTCCATCCTGTCCGAGGCCGGGTACCGCACGGGCGTCTACGGTTCGCCGCACCTGGTGCACTTCGAGGAGCGCCTGCGCCTGGGCGGCGCGCCGGTCGACGCCGACAGCCTGCCGCCGTACTTCGAGGCGGTGGAGCGCGCACGGGGCGACATCTCGCTGACCTATTTCGAGTTCACCACCCTGGCGCTGTTCGCGCGCATGGCCGACGCGAAGCCGGACGTGGCGATCCTGGAGGTCGGCATGGGCGGCCGGCTGGACGCCGTCAACATCATCGACGCCGACTGCGCGGTGATCACCAGCATCGACCTCGACCACGTGGAGTTCCTCGGCCCCGACCGCGAGCGCATCGGCTTCGAGAAGGCGGGCATCATGCGTCCCGGCCGGCCGGCCGTCGTCAGCGATCCGGTGCCGCCGAAGAGCGTGGTGGCGCACGGCGAGGCGATCGGCGCCGACCTGTGGCTGTCGGGCCGCGACTTCAACGTCGCCGGCGACCGCCAGCAGTGGTCGTGGGCCGGGCGCGGGCGGCGCTATGCCGGGCTGGCTTACCCGGCGCTGCGCGGCGCCAACCAACTCATCAACGCGGCGGGCGTGCTGGCCGCGCTGGAGGCGTTGCGCCCCCAACTGCCAGTGACGGCCCAGGCCGTGCGCACCGGCCTGGCGCTGGTGGAGTTGCCCGGCCGCTTCCAGATCGTGCCCGGCCAGCCGGCGCTGGTGCTGGACGTGGCGCACAACGGCCACGCCGTGGCGGCGCTGGCCGAGAACCTGGACGCGATGGGCTTCTACCCGGTGACGCACGCCGTGTTCGGCGCCATGGCCGACAAGGACCTGGCGGCGATCTTCGCGCGCATCGGGCCGCTGGTGGACCGCTGGTATTTCACCGACCTGCCGACGCCGCGGGCGGCCCGCGCCGCCGATCTGGCCGCCGCCTGGCGGGCGCAGAACACGCGCGCGGACGCGGCCTGCAGCACGCATGCCTCGCCCTCCGAGGCGCTCGCCGCGGCGGTCGCCGCCGCAGGGGCGGCTGATAGAATCGTGGTCTTCGGTTCCTTCTTCACCGTGGGTGGGGTGCTCGAGCAGGGCGTGCCCCGCCTGCAGGCCCGGCACCTCCAGCCGGGCGCCTGATCCGGCCCCGCCTTTCGGGCTCCACCACACGCGACATTCATGGCGTTCTTCAAGTTCCGCTCGCAGGGCCAACCGGGCAACGACGCACGCAGTGCTGCCGCGGCGGCTCCGGCGGAAAGCGTGGAGTCCATGCGCCGGCGCGCGCGGCACCGGCTGCTGGGCGCGGCGGTGCTGGTGCTGATCGGGGTGATCGGCTTCCCGCTGCTGTTCGACACCCAGCCGCGGCCGGTGGCGGTGGACATTCCGATCGAGATCCCCGACCGCAACAAGGCCAAGCCGCTGCCGGTGCCCGAGGCACCTGTTGCGCAGCGCAGCGGCGCCGCTGCTTCCTCCGACGACGGCGTGATCACCGAGCGGGCCGACGGCAGCGAGGTCGTGGCCAGCGCGCCGCCGCCCGCCCCGCCGCCGGCCCCCGAGCCCAAGCCGGCTCCACCGCCGGAACCGAAGCCCGATCCCAAACCGGAGCCGAAGCCCGAATCGCGGCCGGCGCCGGAGCACAAGCCGGCGGAGGCCAAGCCCGCCGAAGCCAAGCCTGCTGCCAAGCCGGCCGGCCGCGACGACGGCAGCCGCGCCCTCGCGCTGCTGGAAGGCCGCTCGTCCGCGGCGGCCAAACCGGCCGCCGAAGCCAAGCCGCCGGCGGCCGAGGCCTCGGGCCGCTTCATCGTGCAGGTCGGCGCCTTCGCCGATGCCGGCAAGGCCAGCGAAACGCGCCAGAAGCTGGAGAAGGCCGGGCTGAAGACCTACACCCAGGTCGCCAAGACGGCCGCCGGCGAGCGCACCCGCGTGCGGGTGGGGCCGTTCTCCTCGCGCGCCGACGCCGACAAGGCCGCCGAGCGCATCAAGGGCCTGGCGCTGCCCGCCGCCGTGCTCAGCCTGTAGCAGCGCGCGGTGCGGCCGTGGCCTTGTTCGACTGGATCGCGGTGGCGCTGATCGGGGTCTCGATGCTGCTCGGCCTGTGGCGCGGGCTGGTCTTCGAGGTCATCACCCTGGCGGGCTGGATCGCCGCCTTCCTCTTCGCGCAGGCCTTCGCCGCCGACGTCGGCGCCTGGCTGCCCTTCGGCGACCCGCAGGCGCCGTGGCGCTACGCGGCGGGCTTCGTGCTGGTGTTCGTGCTCATCGCCTTCGCCGGCGGGCTGGTGGCGGCGCTCACGCGCAAGCTGGTCACGGTGGCCGGGCTGCGGCCGGTCGACCGCATGCTGGGCATGGCCTTCGGCACGGCGCGCGCCGTGGTGGCGCTGCTGGTCGTGGCGGTGGTGGTGCACATCCTCGCCCTGGGCCAGGACGCCTGGTGGCGCGAGTCCGCCAGCGCCCCCTGGCTGGATGCGGCATTGCAGGGCATCAAGCCCGCGCTGCCCGAAAAGTTGGCAAGCTATCTCCCCTGAGAGGATCACCCCATGTGTGGAATCGTCGGCGTCGTCAGCAGCGCCCCCGTCAACCAGTTGCTCTACGACGCCATGCTGCTGCTGCAGCACCGCGGGCAGGATGCCGCGGGCATCGTCACGATGCTCGAGCGCAAGTTCTTCATGCACAAGGCCAAGGGCATGGTGCGCGACGTCTTCCGCACCCGCAACATGCGGGCGCTGCCCGGCAGCGTGGGCCTGGGCCAGGTGCGCTACCCGACGGCCGGCAACGCCTACAGCGAGGAAGAGGCCCAGCCCTTCTACGTCAACGCGCCCTTCGGCATCGTGCTGGTGCACAACGGCAACCTGACCAACGCGCATGCGCTGCGGGCCGAGCTGTTCTCCACCGACCACCGCCACACCAACACCGAGAGCGACTCGGAGGTGCTGCTCAACGTGCTGGCACACGAGATCGAGCGCGCCACGCGCGGCGTGCCGCTGCGCATCGACGACATCTTCACGGCGGTGGAGGCGGTGCACCGGCGCCTGCGCGGCTCGTACGCCGTGGTGTCGCTCATCGCCGGCCACGGGCTGCTGGTGTTTCGCGATCCGTACGGCATCCGCCCGCTGTGCCTGGGCCGCAACGCCGAGGGCGCCTGGATGGCGGCCAGCGAGTCGGTGGCGCTGGAAGGCTCCGGCTTCACTTTCGAGCGCGACGTGGCGCCCGGCGAGGCCGTCTTCATCGACCTGCAGGGGCAGCTTCACGTGCGCCAGTGCGCCCAGGCGCCGACGCTGCACCCCTGCATCTTCGAGTACGTCTACCTCGCGCGGCCCGATTCGACGCTGGACGGCATCTCCGTCTACCAGGCCCGCCTGAACCTGGGCGAGACGCTGGCGCAGCGCGTGATCTCGACCGTGCCGCCGAACGAGATCGACGTGATCGTCCCGATCCCCGAGTCCAGCCGCCCGAGCGCCACGCAGCTCGCACACCTGCTGGGCATCCCGTACCGCGAGGGCTTCGTGAAGAACCGCTACGTGGGCCGCACCTTCATCATGCCAGGGCAGGGCGTGCGCAAGCGCTCGGTGCGGCAGAAGCTCAACGTCATCGGCAGCGAGTTCAAGGACCGCAACGTGCTGCTGGTGGACGACTCCATCGTGCGCGGCACCACCAGCCGCGAGATCGTGCAGATGGCGCGCGACGCCGGCGCGCGCAAGGTCTACCTGGCCAGCGCCGCGCCGCCGGTGCGCTTTCCCAACGTGTACGGCATCGACATGCCGACCAAGGACGAACTGGTCGCGCACGGCCGCAGCGTCGAGGAGATCCGCCAGCTGATCGGCTGCGACGCGCTGATCTACCAGGACGTGGACGGCATGAAGCGCGCCGTGCGCAAGGCGGCCTCCACCGGCGCGCCGGCCATCGACGGCTTCGAGGCCTCGTGCTTCGACGGCGTCTACGTCACCGGCGACATCGACACCGACGCCATCACGCGCATGAACGGCAACCGGCCCCGCGTCGAGGAAACGGACGTCGACTCCTCGCGCCTGGTGCTGCCCAACCTGAGCTGACCATGACAGACCGATCCCTGCCCGCCGGGCTGCGCCCCGAGACGCTGGCCGTGCGCACCGCCATCGAACGCAGCCAGTACGGCGAGAACTCCGAGGCGCTGTACCTCACCACCGGCTTCGTGCAACCCGACTCCGAGACCTCGGCGCAGCGCTTTTCCAGCGGCGAGGGCTACACCTATTCCCGCACCTCCAACCCCACCGTCACCAGCTTCGAGCAGCGGCTGGCGGCCATGGAGGGCACCGAGGCCGCCATCGCCGCCGCTAGCGGCATGGGGGCGATCCTGCTGATGATCATGGGCCTGCTCAGGGCGGGCGACCACGTCGTGCTGTCGCGCTCCATGTTCGGCTCCACGCTCAACCTGTTCGCCAAGGAGTTCGGCAAGTTCGGGGTGGAGACCACCTTCTGCTCGCAGACCGACGTGGACGAATGGCGCGCGGCGGTGCGGCCCAACACCAAGCTGCTGTTCGCCGAGACGCCCACCAACCCGCTCACCGAGGTCTGCGACATCGCGGCGCTGGCCGACATCGCGCGCGCCGCCGGCGCGCTGCTGGCGGTGGACAACGCCTTCGCCACGCCCATCCTGCAAAAGCCGACGCAACTGGGCGCCGACATCGTGATGCATTCCGGCACCAAGTACCTGGACGGCCAGGGCCGCGTGATGGCCGGCGCGCTGTGCGCCAGCCACGAACTCATCACGGGCAAGTTCGCGCCCATCGTGCGCACCGCCGGCATGGTGCTCTCGCCCTTCAACGCCTGGGTGGTGCTCAAGGGCCTGGAGACGCTGGGCATCCGCGTGAAGGCGCAGTGCGAAAGCACCCTGGCCATCGCCCGCTGGCTGGAGGCGCAGCCGCAGGTGGCGCGGGTGTACTACCCCGGGCTGCCCTCGCATCCGCAGCACGAACTGGCGATGCGCCAGCAGAACGGGCTGGGCGGCGGCGTGCTGTCGTTCCAACTGGCCGGCGACACGCCCGAGGCGGCGCGCGCGAAGGCCTTCCACGTGATCGACAGTTGCCGCCTGCTGTCCATCGCCACCAACCTGGGCGACACCAAGACGATCATCAGCCATCCGGCCTCCACCTCGCACGGGCGCCTGTCCGAAGAGCAGCGCCAGGCGGCCGGCATCACGCAGGGCACGATCCGCGTGGCCGTGGGGCTGGAGCACATCGAGGACATCCAGGACGATCTGCTGCGCGGCCTGACGACGCTGAGCTGACCCGAGAACAATGAGCAAGACCCGCACCCGATTCGCGCCGTCGCCCACCGGCTTCATCCACCTGGGCAACATCCGCTCGGCCCTGTACCCCTGGGCCTTCGCCCGCTCCACCGGCGGCGACTTCATCCTGCGCATCGAGGACACCGACCTGGAGCGCTCCACCCAGGCCGCCGTGGACGTGATCCTCGAAGGCATGGCCTGGCTGGGCCTGGACCACGACGAGGGCCCGTACTACCAGATGCAGCGCATGGACCGCTACAAGGCGGTGCTGGCCGACATGCAGGCCCAGGGCCTGGTCTACCCCTGCTACATGAGCGTGGCCGAACTCGACGCCCTGCGCGAGCGCCAGATGGCCAACAAGGAAAAGCCGCGCTACGACGGCACCTGGCGCCCCGAGCCGGGCAAGGTGCTGCCGCCCGTGCCCGAAGGCGTGCAGCCCGTGCTGCGCTTCCGCAACCCGCAGGGCGGCGTGGTCGCCTGGGACGACAAGGTCAAGGGCCGCATCGAGATCCGCAACGACGAGCTCGACGACCTCGTCATCGCGCGGCCCGACGGCACGCCCACGTACAACTTCTGCGTGGTGGTGGACGACATCGACATGGGCATCACCCACGTCATCCGCGGCGACGACCACGTCAACAACACGCCGCGCCAGATCAACATCTTCCGCGCCCTGGGCAAGGAGCCGCCGGTGTACGCGCACCTGCCCACCGTGCTCAACGAGCAGGGCGAGAAGATGAGCAAGCGCAACGGCGCCAAGCCCGTCACGCAGTACCGCGACGAGGGCTTCCTGCCCGACGCGATGGTCAACTACCTGGCGCGGCTGGGCTGGAGCCATGGCGACGACGAGATCTTCTCGCGCGAGCAGTTCCTGCAGTGGTTCAACCTCGACCACCTGGGCCGCAGCGCCGCGCAGTTCGACGAGGCCAAGCTGCGCTGGGTGAACGCGCAGCACATGAAGACGACGCCGGACGAGGCGCTGGCGCCGCTGGTGGCGCAGCACCTGGCGAAGGAGGGCATCGCGGCCGACGAGCGCCTGCCCGCCATCTGCGGCCTCTTCAAGGACCGCTGCGACACGACCGTGGCGCTGGCCGGATGGGCCCGGGCCTTCTATGCGGACGTGCAGGCCAGCGACGCGGACCGGGCGCAATACCTCACCGACGCCATCCGCCCGGCCGTGGCTGCGCTGGCCGAGAAGCTGGCTGCCGTGGCGGCATGGGACAAGGCCGCCATCGCGGCCGCCATCAAGGAAGTCCTTGCGGCCCAGGGCCTGAAGATGCCCCAGTTGGCCATGCCGGTGCGCGTGCTGGTGATGGGCACCCCGCAGACGCCCTCGCTCGACGCCGTCCTCGCCCTGTTCTCCCGCGAAAAAGTCATCGAGAGATTGAAGACGGCCTGAATTTCGGTATATACTGCGAGGCTCGACACCCAGTAGGGATGAGCGACAAGAAAGGCAACTTTCAAAGCGGTCGATCCGGGGGTATAGCTCAGCTGGGAGAGCGCTTGCATGGCATGCAAGAGGTCAGCGGTTCGATCCCGCTTACCTCCACCAACCAGGTGTCGTAGAAGGTAGAGGGCCGAAAGGTCTTCGTTCCTCAGGTTCTGACCCTATCGTCTAGAGGCCTAGGACATCACCCTTTCACGGTGAGTACCGGGGTTCGAATCCCCGTAGGGTCGCCAAGTTTTGTGGCACTTGGCCCGAGCACTGCAAGGTGCGAAGGCGAAAGTCACACCGACGCGGAGTGGTAGTTCAGTCGGTTAGAATACCGGCCTGTCACGCCGGGGGTCGCGGGTTCGAGTCCCGTCCACTCCGCCAAAATTTCCTAGTGAAATCAACGGGCTGCAATCGAGAG
>NZ_JBIQNC010000087.1:0-18920 GCF_044462705.1 Xenophilus sp. | reverse complement strand
CCATTCTCCTGATCGTGCTGATACTGCTGCTGGTCGGCGCGCTGCCGAACTGGGGATACAGCCGTGGCTGGGGTTGGGGCCCGAGCGGCGGCCTGGGCCTGGTGGTCATCATCGTGATCATCCTGCTGCTGACCGGACGCATATAGCAGCGCATCCCACCCACCGACCGAGCCCGCCGCGCGCGGGCTTTTTCATCGCCGGTGGGTTGTCGGGATCTTTCATGCCTGGAGCTGCGCCCAGGCCTTGTCCAGCCGCTTGGCCGACACCGGCTGCGGCGTGCGCAGCTCCTGCGCGAAGAAGCTCACCCGCAGTTCCTCCAGCAGCCAGCGGAACTCCAGCATGCGCTCGTCCGTGGCGCCCTTGCGCTCGGCCACCAGGCGCCAGTAGCGCTGTTCCTGCGGCTTCAGCTCGGCCAGCTTCTGCGCATCGCGCGCCGGGTCAGCGCGCAGCTTGTCCATGCGCAGCACGATGGCCTTGAGGTAGCGGGCGAAGTGCTGCAACTGCGGCCAGGGCGTGTCGGCGACGAAGCGCCTGCCGACCAGGCGGTTCAGTTGCTCGGTGGCGTCCTTCACCGCCTCTGGCGCGTTCTTGGTGTCCTTGAGCTTGCGCGCGGCGACCGCGTACTCGGCCAGCACGGTGGCGGCGAGCCGCGCCACCTCGTTGGCGATCAGCGTCAGGCGCCCTCGCCCTTCGTCGATGCGCCGCTTGAAGGCTGCCTCGTCCGCGGGCAGCGGGTCGGCCAGGAAGGCGCGGTCCAGCGCCACGTCGATGATCTGCGCCCGCAGTTCCTCCAGCGTGCCCAGCGGCATGTAGGCCACGGCCATCTTCTGCAGATCGGGGATGTTCTTTTCGAGGTACTTGAGCGCGTCCCTGAGCTGCAGCGCCACCAGCCGGCGCAGGCCGGCGCGGTGCTTCGCGGCGGCCACCTCCGGCTCGTCGAACACCTCGATCGTCACCGCATCGCCGGCGTCGATCAGCGCCGGGAAGCCGATCAGCGACTGCGAACCGCGGCGCACCTCCATCAGTTCCGGCAGTTCGCCGAAGGCCCAGGACGTGTAGCGCTGCGTCGCGCTGGCGGCCGGCGCCGCCTTGGCCGCGGGGGCCGCCGCGGCCTGCCGGGCCGGTGCGGGTGCCGCAGGCGCATCCGCCTGCGCCTCCTTGCGCACCGACAGCCCCGCCAGCGCCTGGAAGGCGCCGCGCGCCTGCCGTCCCCATTCGCCCTTCAGCGCGCCCAGGTTGCGGCCCATGCCGAGCTGGCGGCCGTCTTCATGGACCACCCGCAGGTTCATGAACAGGTGGGCCGGCAGCATGTCGAGCTTGAAGTCGGCGCGCTTCACGTCGAGGCTGGTCGCCTCGCGCACCTGCCTGAGCAGCGCATCGGTCAGCGAACCGTTGCCGAAGACCTCCGGCGCGCCCAGCACCTCGGCCAGCCGCGCCGCCGACTCGGGCAGCGGCACGAAGCGCGAGCGCGGCTTCTGCGGCAGGCTCTTGAGCAGCGCCTGGATCTTGTCCTTGAGCATGCCGGGCACCAGCCACTCGCAGCGCTCCTCGCTGACCTGGTTGAGCACGAAGAGGGGCACCGTCACCGTGATGCCGTCCTTCGGGTCGCCCGGCGCATGCAGGTAGCCGGCCGCGCAGTCCACGCCCCCCAGCTTCACCGTCGGCGGGAAGGCCTGCGTGGTGATGCCGGCCGCCTGGTGGCGCATCAGCTCGTCCCTGGACAGGAACAGCAGGCGTGGATTCGCCTTCGACGCCTCGCGGTACCAGTGCTCGAAGGCCTGTCCTCCCGCCACGTCGGCGGGCACGTGCGCGTCGTAGAAGGCGTAGATCAGCGCGTCGTCCACCAGCACGTCCTGCCGGCGCGACTTGTGTTCCAGCCCCTCGACCTCACGGATCAGCCGGCGGTTGGCGGCCAGGAAGGGCAGGCGCGTCTCCCATTCGCCGCCCACCAGCGCTTCGCGCAGGAAGATCTCGCGCGCGCCGGCCGGGTCGGCCTTGGCGAAGTCGACGCGCCGGCCGCTGTAGACCACCAGCCCGTACAGCGTGGCGCGCTCGAAGGCGGCGACGCGCGCCTCCTTCTTCTCCCAGTGCGGGTCGAGCAGCTGCTTCTTCAGCAGGTGCGAGGCCACCTCTTCGATCCACTGCGGCTCGATGGTGGCGATGCCGCGGCCGAACAGTCGCGTGGTCTCCACCAGCTCGGCG
This sequence comes from Xenophilus sp., assembly GCF_044462705.1. Taxonomy (NCBI): domain Bacteria; kingdom Pseudomonadati; phylum Pseudomonadota; class Betaproteobacteria; order Burkholderiales; family Comamonadaceae; genus Xenophilus; species Xenophilus sp. The sequence continues at coordinate 16,718 of NZ_JBIQNC010000087.1, read as the reverse complement.
GCGACGATCCAGCGGCCGGGCCGCTTGCGCAGGTGCGCGCCGGGGTGGCGGTGGAACTTGATGCCGCGGGCGCCCAGGTAGACGTCCTCATCCTCCATCTTCCAGCCCACGTTGCCCAGCAGGCCGGCCAGCATCGACTTGTGGAGGGCCTCGTAGCTCGCCGGGGCGGCGTTCAGCTTCCACTTGTGCTCCGTCACCACCGTGAGCAGCTGCGAATGGATGTCGCGCCACTCGCGCACGCGGCGCACGTTGACGAAGTTCTGGCGCAGCAGCTGCTCGTACTGGCGGTTGCTGAGCTTGTGCGTGGGATGCGCCTGCGTCGCGGCGGGCGCCGGCGCTGCGACGGTGCGCTGCGCGATGGGCAGCACCGCCGCGCTCGCCTTCTTCGGGCCCTGCGCCGCCGCCTGCATCTCGCGCGTGGTACGCGCCACGGGCATGCCGCCGCGCGCGTCGTTGATCCACTTCCACAGCGTCAGGTAGCCGCTGAACTCGCTCTTCTCGTCGTCGAACTTGGCATGCGCCTGGTCGGCTTGCTGCTGCGCCTCCAGCGGGCGGTCGCGCACGTCCTGCACCGACAGGGCCGCGGCGACGACCAGCACCTCCTGCAAGGCGCCGCGCTCGCGCGCCTCCAGGATCATGCGGCCCACGCGCGGGTCCAGCGGCAGCTTCGCCAGCTCGCGGCCGATGGGCGTCAGTTCGTTGGCCTCGTCCACCGCACCCAGCTCGCCCAGCAGCTGGTAGCCGTCGGCGATGGCGCGGCCCGAGGGCGGCTCCAGGAAGGGGAAGCGCGCCACGTCGCCCAGGTGCAGCGACTTCATCCGCAGGATCACGCCGGCCAGCGAGGAGCGCAGGATCTCCGGGTCGGTGAAACGCGGACGGCCGGCGAAGTCCTTCTCGTCGTACAGGCGGATGCAGATGCCGTTGGCCACCCGGCCGCAGCGGCCGGCGCGCTGGTTGGCCGCCGCCTGGCTGACCGGCTCGACCAGCAGCTGCTCCACCTTGCTGCGGAAGGCGTAGCGCTTCACCCGCGCGGTGCCGGTGTCGATCACGTAGCGGATGCCAGGCACGGTGAGCGAGGTCTCGGCCACGTTGGTCGCCAGCACGATGCGCCGGCCGGTGTGGCCGTCGAACACGCGGTCCTGCTCGGCCTGCGAGAGGCGCGCGAACAGCGGCAGCACATCGGCGCTGCGCAGCACCGGGTGGTGCGACAGGTGCTTGCGCAGGTGGTCGGCCGCCTCGCGGATCTCGCGCTCGCCGGGCAGGAAGACCAGGATGTCGCCCGCGGCGTTGCCCGCCCACAGCTCGTCCACGCCGTCGGCGATGGCGTCGTTCAGGTCGAACTCCTTCGATTCCTCGAAGGGCCTGTAGCGCATCTCGACCGGATAGGTGCGGCCCGACACATAGATCACCGGCGCCCTGCCCTTCGCAGAGGCGAAATGCTCCGCGAAGCGGTCCGCATCGATGGTGGCCGAGGTCACGATCACCTTCAGGTCCGGCCGGCGCGGCAGGATCTCCTTCAGGTAGCCCAGCAGGAAGTCGATGTTCAGCGAGCGCTCGTGCGCCTCGTCGATGATCAGCGTGTCGTAGGCCTTGAGCAGCGGGTCGGTCTGCGTCTCGGCCAGCAGGATGCCGTCGGTCATCAGCTTGACCGAGGCGTCGCGCGAGAGGCGGTCCTGGAAGCGCACCTTGTAGCCCACCACCTCGCCCAGCGGCGTGTGCAGCTCCTCGGCGATGCGCTTGGCGACCGAGCTGGCGGCGATGCGCCGCGGCTGGGTATGACCTATCAGCCGGCCCCTGCCGGGTGCCGCGTTCAGCTTGCCGCGCCCCATCGCCAGCGCGATCTTCGGCAACTGCGTGGTCTTGCCCGAGCCCGTCTCGCCGCACACGATGACGACCTGGTGCGCCGCGATGGCGGCCATGATCTCCTCGCGCTTGCCGGAGACCGGCAGCGATTCGGGAAACTCGATGCGCAAGGAAGGACGGGCGGCCGGCGCGTTCGCGGCCGTGGAGGACTCGGGCTGGGACATGAAGCCCCCGATTATCCGAAGCGTGCGTTGCCGATGCACAACGCGATGCGCCAAACACCCGCTTCGTGCTTGCATGGCATGCGCAGCCTCCCAATAATCGCGCCCTTCGCTTTTTCCGCCGACGCAACGAGCGACCTTGCGCCGGCTTCCCGTTCCAGGAGCACTTTCTTCATGTCGTACTTGTTCAACACCTTCCTCTGAACACGGTTCCCCGCCCCGGCTGACCGTGCTCGCACCACGTCAGCCCAGGCGCCGCAAAGCCCTGGCCTGCTCAGCCGGGGCTTTTTGCTTTCAGGGCCACGCCGGGCCGCCCCAAATGGTCCTGTCCCCCTCGGGGGGCGGGACGGGCACAACCCGGTCCTGGGGGCGCACATTGCAGGAACCGCACGCATGAGTGCAAAGAAGCGATCCCGCGCCTTCACCGAAGGCCGGGTCAAGGCCTTGCGCCGCATGAAGCAGCCGATGGTGCTGCACATCGAGAAGACCGCCGCGCCGCCGCGCAACCCGGTCGCACGCGCCCTGGCGGGCACGCGCGCCTCGGGCGCCGGGCGCCATGTCCGCAGCCAGGGCGCGCAGCGGCGCGCCGACCGCGTGGCGCTGCTGCGCCTGGCCGCGGCCCGGCACGACAACGACTAGAAGAAGAACATGAACGACCCTACTTCCAACGCCCTGCCCGATGCGCAGGCCCTGCGCGCCCAGCTCGCCGAGCGCAGCGCGCACCTCCAGGCCGCGGCCGCTACGCTCAAGCGGGAGCTGTTCGGCATCGACGCGGTGATCGACCGCGTGATCGAGTCCGTGCGCGCCTGGTACGTGCTGCCGCAGATCGTCACGCGGCCCGTCATCGTCTGCCTGTGGGGCCTCACCGGCACCGGCAAGACGCAGCTCGTGCGCCGGCTCGCGCAACTGCTGGGCTTCCAGGACCGCTTCGTCGAGGTGCAGATGGACGGCTTCAGCCACGGCGCCAGCGGCCGCGGCCCGGCCACGATCTCGGGCCTGCTGGCGCAAGGCGGCATGGCCGAGGGCGCGCCCGGCGTGCTGGTGCTCGACGAGTTCCAGCGCTACCGCACCGTGGACGAGCAGCGCAAGGACGCGCGCGTCGAGCGCTACCAGGACGTCTGGGCGCTGCTCTCCGACGGCCGCCTGCCGCCGCCGCTGTCGCTGCTGGGCGAGATCGAGACCGCCATCGCCGGCGCCCTGTACGACGCCGACCGTGAGGCCTCCGGGAACGACGGCGACGGCGATGCGCCCGCGCGGCGGCGCCGCTTCAGCCTCTCGACCTGGGAAGCCGAGGAGCTGCGCCGCAACCTCAAGCTCGACGCGCCGCTGACGGAGGTGATGGCCTGGACGCCCGGGCAGATGCTCGATCGCCTGCGCGCCTTCCACGAATCGCGCACGCAATGGGAGACCGACTACAGCCGGCTGCTGGTCTTCGTCTGCGGCAACCTGGACGAGATGTACGAGGAGATGGCCACCCGCGTGGAGGACTGCGACACCGACGCCGACATCTTCCACGCGCTCACGCGCGGCCTGTCGGTCATCGACGTGAAGAAGGCCCTGGCCGAGCGCTTCAAGCCGGAGCAGATCGCGCGGCTGGGCAACGACCACGTGATCTACCCCTCGCTTTCGCGCACGGCCTACGAGCAGTTGATCCGCCACACCTGCGAACGCTACGTCGAGGAGACGCGCGCCAGCGCCGGCGTGGGCTTCGTGCTGGACGCGTCCGTCCACGCGCAGCTCTACGCCGACGGCGTCTTCCCGGCGCAGGGCACGCGGCCGCTGTTCTCGTCGACCCACGCGATCCTGAGCGCCACGCTGGTCCAGGCGGCCCTGTGGGCGCTGGAGCATGGCGCCGCGCCCGGCGACGCCGTGCATCTGTCGATGGCCGGCGGCCGGCTGCGCGCACGCTTCGAGGCGCACGAGCGGCACTTCGACGCGCCGCTGGACCTCAGCCGCGCCCGCCGGCGCACCAGCGAGGACTTCCGCTGCCTGCTGGCGGTGCACGAGGCCGGCCACGGCCTGGCCTACGCGCTGCTCTTCGGCCATGCCCCGCTGGAGGTACGCATCAACGTCGCCTCCTTCGAGGGCGGCTACAACAGCTATGCGCCGCGCAAGGCCTGGTCGCGCCGCAACCTGCTGGACTCCATCTGCGTGAGCCTGGCCGGCCGCGCGGCCGAGCGCCTCGTCTTCGGCGATGCGCACGCGACCAGTGGCGCCGAGGGCGACCTGCGCAAGGCCACCGCCACGGCGGCGCGCATGGTGCGGCACCTGGGCTTCGGCCTCCGGCTGTCGCACACCGACGTGGCCGGCGGCGCGGGCGAGAACGTCAACACCTCCCTGGCGCCGACCAACGCCGCCATCGAGGCTCTGCTGCGCGAACAGCAAAGCCGCGCCGACGGCCTGATCGCCGCCCACACGGCCGAACTGCTGACGCTGGTGGACGAACTGCTGCGCTGCGGCAGCATCGCGCCCGCGCGCTTTGTCGAACTGCTGAAGCTGCGCGCCGCGGCGGCCCCGCCGCCGGGCGAGCCGATCGACGCCTATGCGATGCGCCTGGCGGCCTTCCGCGCCGCAGCCGCGCCGAGGCGGCGGGCGCCCGGCAGAAGGCCGTCGCGGTCGTCCGGCTGCGCGGAAGCCCTCTGAAGGCGCCGGGATCGCCGCCTGCTACCAGGCGACCTTCACGCCGGCTTGCGCGCCCCACGCGTGACCGCGGCTTCCGCCCAGCGCGCGGCGGTAGCTGGCCGAGCCGTACAGCGAGACGGCTTGCGTCAGCCGCGCATCCACGCCGGCCGTCAGCGCCAACGAGCGGCCGTGCACGCTGCTGTCGAAATTCACGCCGTGCAGGCCCGCCAGCGACGACACGGTGGTCGTGCTGCGACCCTGGAATTCGTTGAGCAGGTCCAGCCGCGCCCAGGCCGCCAGCTTCGGCGTGGCGTAGCCCAGCTTCAGACCGGCGCGGCCGACCAGCGAGTCCACGTCGCCGTAGTTCACGCGGCCGGCCAGGTCCGCGCCGCCGCCCAGGTCGGCCTGCTGGCGGCGCACCTGCAGTTGCGGCTCCAGCGTCCAGGCACCGCCCAGGCTGAACGGCAGCCCGCCCTCGACCGACACGTCGTAGCCCGTACCCGAACTCTTCACGCCCGGCATGCGGGTGGAGGTGGCCTTCACGCCGTAGTGGCTGCCCTGGGCGACGAAATCCACGTAGCCGCCCTGCGCGCCCAGCAGCGTCCAGTACAGGCCCAGCGAGGTGACGTCCAGTTTGGCACTGCCCGCCGCGGTGCCGTTGAAGTGCCGCACGTCGCCGCTGGTCTGACCGGTGGCGAAGTACAGGCCGGCATGGGTGCGGCTGCCGTCCTCATTGCGGCCCTGGTAGAAGTCGCCGCCGAGCTGCAGTGCGGCGGTCTTGTGGTCGTAGGCGGGGCCGCTGCGGCCGTAGACGCCCAGCGCATCGCCCTTGCGCTTGCCGTTGCTGCCGATCAGGCGAACCCACAGGCGCGCAGGCCGGCTGTCCTCGCCGGCGGCGGCATAGCCGGCCGCGCCCATGCGCTCGTGGAAGCTGTCCATCGTCGCGGCGCTGTGCAGCGCGGCCAGCGAGGGCACGGCGGCGTAGAGCGAGGTTTCCTGGCGGTAGTTGGGCAGGCTGGCCGGCGGCGTCACACCCGGTGTGACCGGACCGGTCGGCGTGCCGGGGTCCACTGGCGGAACGGTGATGAGATCAGAACTGAGATACCAGCTCTGGTTGGCGCGGCGCACCAGCGAATAGTCGTACGCGCCGGCGCTCACCGGGCCGGCCAGCGAGAAGGCGCCGGTGCCGGTGGTGGCGCCGTTCTGCGCATCGACCACCAGGATGCCGTTGCCGGTCGTTCGCGCGCCGGTCCCGCCGGTGTTGGTGATGCCCAGACGCGTGCTGCCGGTGGCGCTGCCGCCGTCGATCACCAGCCGGTCGCTGGGCGAACCGTCGTCGCCCAGCCAGGTGTTGAGATTGATCTGCCCGCCCTGGCCGACGTAGTTGCCGACGGTGACGGTCTTGTAGGTCCCTCCCACCGGCACGGTGTAGGTGACGGTGCCACTGTTGCTCAGGGAGGTGAGCACGGAGTCGCCGGTATTGGTCCACAGGCCGGCGTTGCTCAGGTCGATCTGCCCGCCTGCCGCCTGCACCGTGCCGTGGATCAGGCCCGTGTTGGTGGCGCCAAGGGTACCGGCCGTCGCACGGATGGCCTCCGGCGCACGCAAGGTACCGCTGTTGCTCAGACTCAAGCTGCCGGGCGTCTGCGACAGCACGGCGGTCGAGCCGGCCAGCAGGCTGCCGCTGTTGGTCACGCTGCCGCCCAGTGCCCCGGTCCCCGAGAGAGACAGCGCCACGACCGCGCTCTCGGCCACGATGCCGCTGTTGGTCACGTCGAAGCCGCCGTCGCTGACGGCGGAGATGCCGGCAAGCTGCGCATCGATGCGGCCGCCGTTGTTCACGGACAGCGTGGCGCCGGCAGACAGGACACTTCCGTTCAGGCCGTAGCCCACCGGCGCCGCCGCATGGCCGATGGTTCCCGAATTGAGCAGCGCGACGTTGCCGCTTCCCGTGGCGATGCCCTGCATGCCGATGCTCAGCGGCCCGCCCTGGCTGGAGATGCTGCCCTGGTTATCCAGCATGAGGGTGCCGGTGGCGCCATCGTGCGACACCACGATGCCGGCGCCGCCCGCGCCAGCACCGGTCTTGACGATGCTGCCGCTGCTGACGATCCGCACGTCGCCGCCCAGGTCCACGCCCGAGATGCCGGATCCGGTACTGGTGCCAAAGGCGATGCTGCCGCTGCTGACCACGTCGGCGCCGCCGGGAGCGGAGGCGATGAAGATGCCCGTGCTGCCCTGCAGCCCTGCCACGAGGTCGCCCGCGGAGGCGAAGCTCACCTTGCCGTCCTTGCTGGAGAGATAGACGGGATGGGCGTCCTTGCCCTGCGTCTCGACGCGGGCGCCGGCCGCCACGTTCCACGCGTTCAGGTTGCCAGCGGGCGCCTGCAGATCGAGGCCGTGGGCGCCATCGCCGTGCGTCAGGATGCTGCTGCCCGTCGGCACCACGACCGCGTTGGCCGTGTTGTAGACCGAGCGGATGCCGCTGCTGCCGGTGCCCTGTGTCTCGATCGCCAGCGGGCCATTGAGCGTCAGCGTGGTGCCTTGTGCGGCCGTGTTGGTGATGGCCATCCCGGCACTGTTGTCCGTGGCCGTGCGGATCTGCGTCTGGGCCAGCTCCAGATTGCCGGTGCCCGAAAGCGTCACGCCCGCACTCCCTGCGCCGGTGGTCTCGATGGTCAGAGGGCCGGTGACGCGGACCGTGCCCAGGGTCTGCCCGATGCCTGCGGAGCCGGCGCCCTCCGTGCGCAAGGCGCCGCCCTGCACGGTGATGGCGCCCCCGTTGTTGGCGTTCCGTATCGCCTCGGAGCCGTTCCCCTGAGTCAATACATCGACCTGCGCCAGCTCGATCTGGCCGCCGTTCCATACGGCGATGCCTTGTGCGTTGCTGCCCTCTGTCGTGATCTGTACCAGGCCCTGGGCGCGGACCAGCCCGGCGCTTCCCCCGCTCGCAAGCACACCGACCGCGCCCGGTCCCTTCGTGTCGATCTCAGCCGTATTGAGTTGGATGAGGCCGCCTTCCGCCGATATCCCTCTGTTGTTGGCGCCGCCCGGCCACAGCGTGTTGGTCGTGTGGACCGTGGTATGGCCAAGCACCTCGATCACGCCGCCGCCCGTGACGATCAGGCCTCGCGTCGCGGTGTTCGCATTGGGATTCCCGCCACCATTGATGGTCACGTCAAGGTTGCCCTCGACGCGAATCAGCGAGTCGGCACCACGTGCATACACCCCATGCGCCGTGCTGTACGCATTGGTTTCCACGCTGTACGTATTGCCGGCACCGTTCAGAAGCACCTGGCCTCCGTTGTCCGCCGCCACTCCCCAGCGTTGGGAGACGTTGCTATTGAAGAGCTGGCTCGTCAGGGCCAGATTCTGGTTGGCTGTCCATGTCGTGCCGGCACCCGCTGCAATCATGATGACCTGGCCCCCGGGCACAGTCACCGCTCCGAGCGAAGGATCCACCGTGCAATTGCTACCGGCGGTCGCTGCCATGGGTGTGGTCGTCTGCCCCGCACCGCCGCCCGTGCACGCCGCCCATGCCGGGCTGCCCGCCAGCAGGCCGGCGACCAGCAGCGACGCCCCCCGAGCGACGTTCTTCACTCTGCCGGACGTCTTCTCGGAAGCAGCGACGAAAGTCATCCTCCGCTCGTTCCATACGCTGTTGTGCGTCTTGTTCATCTCTGGAACCCTTTGATACAAACGAGAGCTAATGTATCTACTGCCGTCAAAAAGGCGAGGAACTGTTTCACCAAATCTGATAAACCCTCTCGCCGTCTGCTCATCGCCGTTTGCACCACGCAACGGCAGGTAGGCGCCCGGGACGCGGGCCCGGGAACGCCGAAAGCGCTCTTCATGGAGAATCCGCCCTCCGAACCCGCCGCCCCCATGTCCACCGTCTTCAACTTCACCTTCGTCCCCTGGTTCCGCTCGGTGGCGCCCTACATCCACACGCACCGGGGCAAGACCTTCGTGGTGGCGGTGGCGGGCGAGGCGATCGCGGCCGGCAAGCTGCAGAGCCTGGCGCAGGACCTGGCGCTGATCCAGTCGATGGGCGTGAAGATCGTGCTGGTGCACGGCTTCCGGCCGCAGGTGAACGAGCAGCTGCGCGCCAAGGGCCATGCGGCGAAGTACTCGCACGGCATCCGCATCACGGACGAGGTGGCGCTGGACTGCGCGCAGGAAGCCGCCGGCCAGTTGCGCTACGAGATCGAGGCCGCCTTCAGCCAGGGCCTGCCCAACACGCCGATGGCCGGCTCCACGGTGCGCATGATCTCGGGCAACTTCATCACCGCCCGGCCGGTCGGGGTGATGGACGGGGTGGACTTCCAGCATTCAGGCCTGGTGCGCAAGGTGGACGTGGTGGGCATCCGCCGCGCGCTGGACTTCGGCGCCATGGTGCTGATCTCGCCCTTCGGCTTCTCGCCCACCGGCGAGGCCTTCAACCTCACGATGGAAGAGGTGGCCACCAGCGTGGCCATCGCCGTGCAGGCCGACAAGCTGATCTTCCTGACGGAGATCCCCGGCATCGCCCTGGACGCCGGCCGCCCGGTGAGCGAGGACAACCCGATCGACACCGAGCTGCCGCTGGACGCCGCGAAGAAGCTGCTGGCCGGGCTCTCGTCGCCGCAGCGGCCCACCGACACCGCGTTCTACCTGCAGCACTGCGTCAAGGCCTGCGAGGGCGGCGTGGAGCGCAGCCACATCCTGCCCTTCGCGGTCGATGGCTCGCTGCTGCTGGAGATCTACGTGCACGACGGCATCGGCACGATGGTGATCGACGAGAAGCTCGAATCCGTGCGCGAGGCCTCGGTGGACGACATCGGCGGCATCCTGCAGCTGATCGAGCCCTTCGAGCGCGACGGCACGCTGGTCAAGAGGAGCCGCACCGAGATCGAGCGCGACATCCACCAGTACACCGTGGTGGAGCACGACGGCGTGATCTTCGGCTGCGCCGCGCTGTACCCCTACCCCGAGGCGAAGACGGCCGAGATGGCGGCGCTGACTGTCTCGCCCCACTCGCAGGGCCAGGGCGACGGCGAGAAGCTGCTCAAGCGCATCGAGCACCGGGCCCGCGCCATGGGCCTGGACAGCATCTTCGTGCTGACCACGCGCACCATGCACTGGTTCATCAAGCGCGGCTTCCAGCAGGTCAACCCCGAGTGGCTGCCCGAGGCCCGCAAGAGCCGCTACAACTGGGACCGGCGCAGCCAGGTGCTGGTCAAGAAGCTGCACTGACCGAGGCGCCGCCGCGGCGCGGCCGGAGACCCTGCCATGACCCTTGCCACTGCCCTGCTCTTCTGCATCGTCGCCCTGGCCGCCATCGCCACGCCGGGGCCGACGATGCTGCTGGCGCTGTCCAACGGCTCGCGCGTCGGCGTGCGGCGCGCGCTGCCGGGCATGGCCGGCGCGATGCTGTCGGACTTCGTGCTGGTCGGGGCGGTGGCGCTGGGGCTGGGCGCGCTGCTGGCGGCCTCGGAGTTCTGGTTCGGCGTGCTCAAGTGGGTGGGCGCCGCCTACCTGGCCTGGATCGGCCTGCGCATGCTGCGCTCGGCCGGCGGCATCGACGTGGCGGCGCTGCCGGCGGCGCAGCACGGCACGCCGGTGCAGATCTTCGGCAAGTCCTTCCTGGTGGCCGTGACCAACCCCAAGGGCTACCTGTTCTGCTCGGCGCTGCTGCCGCAGTTCATCGACCCGGCCGCGGCGCAGGCGCCGCAGTACCTGGTGCTGGCCTTCCTCTTCGCCGGGCTCGACCTGGCGATGATGCTGGTCTACGCCTTCGTCGGCGCGCGGGCGGTGCGGCTGCTCAGGGGCCGCGCCATGCGCTGGCTCGACCGCACCTGCGGCGCGCTGCTGCTGGCGCTGGCCGGCTCGCTGGCCTTCTACAGGCGCGGCGGCACGACCGCCTGAGCGCCTCGGCCGACTGGCCGATTCCCCGCGGCCGGCCGGCTCCGCACAATCGCGGCTTCCATCACCGCCTGCGATCGAAGGAGCGTGCCATGTGGCCCTGGATGTGGTTCTTCTTCTACGCCCCCACTTACCGCTGGCCGGCCGGCGGCGACTGGACGCAGACCGTGCAGACCGACACCGCCACCACCTTGGCCTCCGGCAACCCCGCGCTGGAGCGGCTGATCGACGCGCACGTCGCCAGCTACGGCCGCCAGATCGGCTGGCTCAGCGAGGTGCTGCTGGGCCAGCAACCCGATGCCAGCGCGCAAGAGCGTGAGCGCGGCGCCGACGCGCTGCGCAAGCTGCGCCAGACCGGGCGGACGATCGAGGCGCTGAAGGCGCAGGCCGAGGCGCTGGCGTCAGCCCCGGCACCGAAGGCGGCCCGCCGCATCAGCCGCTGACGCGGCGCTCGGCCGCCGGCCTGGATGGGCCTGCAACACGGCGCCACACCCCGGGCGCTCACGGATAATCCGGTCCCATGAATCCCCTGCTCGCCAAGCTGCAGCCCTACCCCTTCGAACGGCTTCGGCAGCTCTTCGCCGGCGTCCAGCCCGATCCGGCCCACACGCCCATCAGCCTGGGCATCGGCGAGCCGCGCCACCCCACCCCGCCCTTCATCAAGGACGCCCTGGTCGAGGGCCTGGGCGCGCTGGCCATCTACCCCGCCACCGCCGGCGACCTGAAGCTGCGCCAGGCCTTCACAGGCTGGCTGAAGCGCCGCTACGCGCTGGAGGTGGACCCGGCCACGCAGGTGCTGCCTGTCAACGGCTCGCGCGAGGCGCTGTTCGCCCTGGCGCAGACGGTGGTGGACGCCACGCGATCCCCGTCGCCGGTGGTCATCTCGCCCAATCCCTTCTATCAGATCTACGAAGGCGCGGCCCTGCTGGCGGGCGCCGACACCTGGTACGCGCCCAGCGATCCGGCGCGCAACTTCGCGGTCGACTGGGACAGCGTGCCGGCCGAGGTGTGGGCGCGCACGCAACTGGTCTACGTCTGCTCGCCCGGCAACCCCACCGGCGCCGTGATGCCGCTCGCCGAATGGGAGAAGCTGTTCGCGCTGAGCGACCGCCATGGCTTCGTCATCGCCTCCGACGAGTGCTACAGCGAGATCTACTTCCGCGACGAACCGCCGCTGGGCGGCCTGGAGGCAGCCGCGAAGCTGGGCCGCGGCGACTTCCGCAACCTGATCGCGCTCACCTCGCTGTCCAAGCGCAGCAACGTGCCGGGCCTGCGCAGCGGCTTCGTGGCGGGCGACGCGGCCATCGTCAGGCAGTTCCTGCTCTACCGCACGTACCACGGCAGCGCCATGAGCGGCGCGGTGGCGGCGGCCAGCATCGCAGCCTGGGGCGACGAATCGCACGTGGTCGACAACCGCATGCAGTACCGCACCAAGTTCGCGGTCGTCACGCCGATGCTGGAAGCGGTGCTGGACGTGCGCCTGCCCGACGCCAGCTTCTACCTGTGGGCGGGCATCCCGCCGGGCTGGAACGGCGACGATGCCGCCTTCGCCCGCGCCCTGTACGCTCAATACAATGTGACGGTGCTGCCCGGCAGCTACCTCGCACGCGAGTCGCAGGGCGCCAATCCCGGCCGGGGCCGCATCCGCATGGCCCTCGTGGCCGACACGCCCGAATGCACCGAGGCCGCGCGCCGCATCGTCGACTTCACGCGCCGCCACCCGGGCGCCTGATCCCTCCACCCTTTCCGATCCGATCGACCCTTCCATGAGCCAGCAACTGCAACAGATCATCGACGCCGCGTGGGAAGACCGCGCCAACCTCTCGCCCACCCAGGCGCCCAAGGAGGTGGCCGACGCCGTCGAGCACGTCATCGCCGAGCTGAACAACGGCCACCTGCGCGTCGCCACGCGCGAAGGCGTCGGCCGGTGGACGGTGCACCAGTGGGTCAAGAAGGCGGTGCTGCTGTCCTTCCGCCTGAAGGACAACGAGCAGATCCAGGCCGGCTCGCTGGGCTTCTACGACAAGGTGCCGACCAAGTTCTCCCACCTGTCGGCCAACGAGCTGCGCGACTCCGGCGTGCGCATCGTGCCGCCGGCGGTGGCGCGCCGCGGCAGCTTCGTCGCCAAGGGCGCGATCCTGATGCCCAGCTACGTGAACATCGGCGCCTACGTGGGCGAAGGCACCATGGTCGACACCTGGGCCACCGTCGGTTCCTGCGCGCAGGTCGGCGCCAACGTGCACCTGTCGGGCGGCGTGGGCCTGGGCGGCGTGCTGGAGCCGCTGCAGGCCAACCCGACCATCATCGAGGACAACTGCTTCATCGGCGCCCGCTCCGAGGTGGTCGAGGGCGTGATCGTGGAAGAGAACTCGGTGCTCGGCATGGGCGTGTACATCGGCCAGAGCACGCCGATCTTCAACCGCGACACCGGCGAGATCAGCTACGGCCGCGTGCCGGCCGGCAGCGTGGTCATCAGCGGCAACCTGCCCAAGAAGACCAAGGCGGGGCAGGACTATTCCACCTACGCCGCCATCATCGTCAAGACGGTCGACGCGCAGACGCGCTCCAAGACCAGCCTGAACGACCTGCTGCGAGACTGACCCTGCCGCGAGGCCGCCCCCGGGCGGCCTCGCCGCTTGCAACGATCACAACACCTGGAGGGCTCGATGGGAACGATGGACCGCATTCTTCGTCTGATGGCCGAACGCAAGGCCTCCGACGTGTACCTCACGGCCAATGCGCCGGCGCAGATCCGCATCAACGGACAGTGCCTGCCCATCAACCCGCAGGTGCTGCCGCCCGAGGCGCCGCTGGAGCTGCTGCGCGAGATCGTCACGCCCGAGCGCATCGCGGAGCTGGAGCGCACCGGCGAGCTGAACACCGCCGTCGCGCGCGAGGGCGTCGGCAACTTCCGCATCAGCGCCATGCGCCAGCGCGGGAGCTGCGCGGTGGTGATCCGCTACATCGCCAACCTCATCCCTGCCTTCGAGGACCTGAACCTGCCCGAGGTGCTCAAGCAGCTCGTCATGGAAAAGCGCGGCCTGATCCTGATGGTCGGCGCGACCGGCGCGGGCAAGACCACCACGCTGGCCTCGATGCTGGACTACCGCAACGAGCACGCCTCCGGCCACATCCTGACGGTGGAAGAACCGATCGAGTTCACCTACGTCAACAAGAAGTCGATCATCAACCAGCGCGACGTCGGCACCGACACGCAGTCGCTGTCGATCGCGCTGAAGAACGCGCTGCGCCAGGCGCCGGACGTGATCCAGATCGGCGAGATCCGCGACCGCGAGACCATGACGGCCGCCATCGCCTACGCCCAGTCCGGGCACCTGTGCCTGGCCACGCTGCACGCCAACAACGCCTACCGGGCGCTCAACCGCATCCTGTCCTTCTATCCGGTGGAAGTGCGCCCCACCCTGCTGGGCGACCTGGCCGGCGCGCTGCGCGCCATCGTGGCGCAGCGCCTGCTGCGCACGCCGCGCGGCTCGCGCCTGCCGGCGGTGGAGGTCATGCTCAACACCGCGCTGGTGGCCGAGATGATCGAGAAGGGCGACTTCTCGGGCGTCAAGGAGGCGATGAACAACTCCATGGCCGAAGGCTCGCAGACCTTCGAGGAGGCCATCGCCAAGCTCATCCTCGACGGCCGCATCGAGCGCGAGGAAGGCATGGCCCATGCCGACTCGCCCACCAACCTGATGTGGCGCCTGCAGAACCACAACGCCACCCAGCCGAAGCCCGAGGCCGAGCGCAAGCTGCTCGACCAGGTCGAGGCGCCCACCTTCACGGAGATCACCCTGGACGTGCACCACCAGGGCTGACCACCGCGCCTTCCTCGATGACCCGAACGCTCCACCTCGCCGAACAACTCATCGCCACGCCGTCCGTCACGCCGGAGGACGGCGGCTGCCAGCAGCTCATCGGCGAGCGCCTGGCGCGGCTGGGCTTCGCGCTGGAGCGCATCGAGAGCGGGCCGGCGGACTTCCGCGTGACCAACCTCTGGGCCGTCCGGCGGCCCGGGCCGGCCGCCGCCGCACCGGCGCCGGGCGCCGCCATCCCGGCCACGCCGATCCCGCCGGTCGATGCGCCGGTGCTGGTCTTCGCCGGCCACACCGACGTCGTGCCCACCGGCCCGCTCGAGCAGTGGACCAGCCCGCCCTTCACGCCCACCCACCGCGGCGGGCTGCTCTACGGCCGCGGCGCCTGCGACATGAAGAGCTCGCTGGCCGCCTTCGTCGTCGCCATCGAGGAATTCCTCGCCGCCGAGCCCGCGCCGCGCATCGCGCTGGCGCTGCTGCTCACCAGCGACGAGGAAGGCCCGGGCGTGGACGGCACCGTGGTCGTCTGCCGCGAACTGGCCGCCCGCGGCCAGCGGCTGGACTGGTGCATCGTGGGCGAGCCCACCTCGGTGCAGCGCTGCGGCGACATGATCAAGAACGGCCGCCGCGGCACCATGAGCGGCCGCCTCACCGTCCGGGGCGTGCAGGGCCACATCGCCTATCCGCACCTGGCGAAGAACCCGGTGCATGCGCTGGCCCCGGCGCTGGCCGAGCTGGTCGCCATCAATGCCGAAGGCGGCTGGGATGCGGGCAACGCCTTCTTCCAGCCGACGAGCTGGCAGGTGAGCAACATCCACGCCGGCACCGGCGCGAGCAACGTCATCCCCGGCACGGCGGTGGTTCATTTCAACTTCCGCTTCTCCACCGAGTCCACGCCCGAGTCGCTGCAATCGCGCGTGCACGGCGTGCTGGACCGGCACGGCCTGGACTACGAGCTGGCCTGGACGGTCGGCGGCCTGCCCTTCCTCACGCAGCCCGGCGCACTGGTGGCGGCGGTGCAGGGCGCGATCCGCGAAGAGACCGGCATCGAGACCGAGCTGTCCACCAGCGGCGGCACCAGCGACGCGCGCTTCATCGCCAAAGTCTGTCCGCAGGTGATCGAGCTGGGGCCGGTCAACGCCAGCATCCACCAGATCGACGAGCACGTCGCGCCCGGCGACATCGAGACGCTGAAGAACATCTACCGCCGCGCGATCACGACGCTGAACGCGGCCGCCGCGTGATGGCGACCGTGCTGGAGCTCGTGCACGCGGCCGAGCGGCAGCTCGCCGAGGCCGGCGTCGCCTTCGGACACGGCACCGCCAACGCCTTCGACGAGGCCGCCTGGCTGGTGCTGTGGCGGCTGCGCCTGCCGCTCGACGACCTCGACGGCGTGGCCGCGCGCGAGGTCTCGCCCGGCAGCGCCGCGCAGGTGCAGGCCCTAGTCGATGAACGCATCGCCAGCCGCAAGCCGGCCGCCTACCTGACGAAGGAAGCCTGGCTGCAGGGCGTGTCCTTCTACGTGGACGAGCGCGCCATCGTGCCGCGCAGCTTCATCGCCGAACTGATCGCCGACGGCGGCATCGATCCGTGGCTGAGCGAGCCGAGCGCCGCGCCGGGCCGCCCCAAGCAAGCGAGCGCCCCCTCGGGGGGCAGCGAAGCACACGAAGTGGCGAGCGTGGGGGCACCATCCCTGCGCGTGCTCGACCTGTGCACCGGCAACGGGAGTCTGGCGGTGCTGGCGGCGATGGCCTGGCCGGAGATCGCCGTCGATGCGGCCGACCTCTCGCGCGAGGCGCTGGAGGTGGCGGCCATCAACGTCGCGCGGCACGGCCTGGACGGCCGCATCCGCCTGGTCGAATCCGATGGCCTCGCGGCCCTGCCCGGCCCCTATGACCTGATCCTGTGCAACCCGCCATACGTCAATGCGCAGAGCATGGCCGCGCTGCCGCCCGAGTACCGGGCCGAGCCCGCACTGGCCCTGGCCGGCGGCGCGGACGGCATGGACTTCGTCCGCCGCCTGCTGGCTGATGCGCCCGCGCGCATGAGCGGCGAAGCCGTGCTGGTGCTGGAGATCGGCCACGAGCGCGAGCACTTCGAGGCCGCCTTTCCGCGCCTGGAGGCCGTGTGGCTGGAGACCAGCGCCGGCGCCGACCAGGTACTGCTGCTCACCCGGGACGCCCTCGCGGCGGCATCGCCATGACGTCGGCCGCCTTCGACCTGCCGGGGCCTGTTGACGCGGCGGAAGGGGGTCGCGTTGCTTCGCAAAGGGGCTGGATGCAAGGCGCCCGTGCGCAGCAAGGCTTTCGCCTTGCAAGCGCGGGCAACGCCGCAGACGGCCCCTTTG
>NZ_JBIQNC010000086.1:14890-19301 GCF_044462705.1 Xenophilus sp. | reverse complement strand
ATGGCCACCATGGACACCATCAAGCTGTTCGGCGGCGAGCCGGCCAACTTCCTCGACGTGGGCGGCGGCGCCACCCCCGAGAAGGTGACCGAGGCCTTCAAGATCATGCTCAAGAACCCCAAGGTCAAGGGCATCCTGGTCAACATCTTCGGCGGCATCATGAAGTGCGACACCATCGCCACCGGCGTCATCACCGCGAGCAAGGCGGTGCAGCTGTCGGTGCCGCTGGTCGTGCGCATGAAGGGCACCAACGAGGAACTGGGCAAGAAGATGCTGGCCGAG
Source organism: Xenophilus sp. (assembly GCF_044462705.1). Classification (NCBI taxonomy): domain Bacteria; kingdom Pseudomonadati; phylum Pseudomonadota; class Betaproteobacteria; order Burkholderiales; family Comamonadaceae; genus Xenophilus; species Xenophilus sp. The sequence goes on along the minus strand of NZ_JBIQNC010000086.1, from coordinate 19,019 downwards.
TCGGGCCTGCCCATCATCAGCGCCGACACGATGGCCGAGGCGGCCACCAAGATCGTCGAAGCCGTCAAGTAAGGAACCGCAAGCCATGTCGATCTACATCAACAAGGACACCAAGGTCATCACCCAGGGCATCACGGGCAAGACCGGCCAGTTCCACACCGAGAAGTGCCAGGAATACGCCAACGGCAAGAACTGCTTCGTGGCCGGCGTGAACCCGAAGAAGGCCGGCGAGTCGATCTTCAACATCCCGATCTACGCGTCGGTGAAGGAAGCCGCCCAGCAGACGGGCGCCACCGTGAGCGTGATCTACGTGCCGCCGGCCGGCGCCGCCGCCGCCATCTGGGAAGCGGTGGAAGCCGACCTGGACCTGGCCATCTGCATCACCGAAGGCATCCCGGTCAAGGACATGCTCGAAGTGCGCAACCGGATGAAGGCCAAGGAAGCCAAGGGCGGCAAGAAGACGCTGCTGCTCGGCCCCAACTGCCCCGGCCTGATCACGCCCGACGAGATCAAGATCGGCATCATGCCCGGCCACATCCACAAGAAGGGCCGCGTCGGCGTGGTCAGCCGCTCCGGCACGCTGACCTATGAAGCCGTGGCGCAGCTCACCGAGCTGGGCATCGGCCAGTCGAGCGCCGTGGGCATCGGCGGCGACCCGATCAACGGCCTGAAGCACATCGACGTGATGCAGGCCTTCAACGACGACCCCGAGACCGACGCCGTCATCATGATCGGCGAGATCGGCGGCCCCGACGAGGCCGACGCCGCCCGCTGGTGCAAGGACAACATGAAGAAGCCCGTGGTCGGCTTCATCGCCGGTGTCACCGCGCCTCCGGGCAAGCGCATGGGCCACGCCGGCGCGCTCATCAGCGGCGGCGCCGACACGGCCGATGCCAAGCTCGCCATCATGGAAGAGTGCGGCTTCAAGGTCACGCGCAACCCGTCGGAGATGGGCAAGCTGCTCAAGTCGCTGATCTGATCCGCGTCGCACACGACGCGAGACACCTCAAGCCACATAAACGAAAGGGCGCCCGCGATGACCGTTGCGGGCGCCCTTTCCATTCATAACAACGTGGAGATATCAACATGGAATTGCTGCAAAGCGCCGACTTCTGGATCGGTCTGGTCAAGATCGTCTGGATCAACATCATCCTGTCCGGCGACAACGCCGTCGTCATCGCCCTGGCCGCCCGCGCCCTGCCGCCCGAGCAGCAGAAGAAGGCCATCCTGTTCGGCTCCGGCGCGGCCGTGGTGCTGCGCGTGCTGCTCACCATCGTCGCGGCCAAGCTGCTCGCGCTGCCCTACCTGGAGATCGTCGGCGGCCTGCTGCTGCTGTGGATCGGCGTGCAACTGCTGGGCGACGAGGACGAGGAAGGCGGCGAGGACAAGGAAGTCGGCGGCATGATGGCGGCCGTGCGCACCATCCTGATCGCCGACCTGGTCATGAGCCTGGACAACGTCATCGCCGTCGCCGCCGCCGCGCAGGGCAGCATGGTCCTGCTCGTGCTGGGTCTGGCCATCAGCATCCCGCTGGTCGTCTTCGGCAGCACGCTCATGATCAAGCTGATGGAGCGCTTCCCCATCATCGTCATGCTCGGTGCCGCGCTCATCGGCTGGGTGGGCGGCGAGACCATCGCCAGCGACGTCTCGCTGCACGAGGTGGTCGCGGCCCAGCCCTGGCTGCTGCATGCCGCCGCCGCCGCCGGCGCCGTGCTCGTGGTGCTGCTCGGCAAGTGGATGAATCGGCGATCATCCACGTCTCCTGCCTGAGCGCCTGATACCCTGCCCGCTCCATGCCCCCTGCCGCCGACGCGCCCGCCCGCCCTGTGCCCCTCGCCTGGGAATTCGCGGCGCTGACGGATGCGGGGAAAGTGAGGGCCAACAACGAAGACGCCATCGCCTTCGACCCGGCCCTCGGCCTGGCCGTGCTGGCCGACGGCATGGGCGGCTACAACGGCGGCGAGGTGGCCAGCGGCATGGCCATCGCGCTGCTGCAGGCCAGCTTCGGCCGCTGGCTGGCGCATGCCGGCCACGCGGCGCCGGTGCGCACCATGCGGCGCGCCCTGCAGGCCAGCACCGACGAGGCCAACCGCGCGATCTACGAGGCCAGCGCCGGCAACGAGCAGCTGCGCGGCATGGGCACCACCCTGGTGGTCGCCGCCTTCGGCCCGGGGCGGGTGCTGGTCGGCCACATCGGCGACTCGCGCTGCTACCGGCTGCGGCGCGGGCAGCTCCAGCTGCTCACCCGCGACCACTCGCTGCTGCAGGCGCAACTCGACGCGGGCGCCATCACCCCCGAGCAGGCCGCCGTGTCGCCGCACCGCAACCTCGTCACCCGCGCCCTCGGCATCGAGCCGCAGGTCGAGTTGGAGATGAACGAACACTCGGCCGAGCCGGACGACCTCTTCCTGCTGTGCTCCGACGGCCTGAGCGAGATGGTCCCGGACGCGCAGCTTTTCACACTTTTGTTACAAGATATAGTCCTGGCCGAGAAAGCAACACTTTTGGTTTCAATAGCCAATGAAAATGGAGGCCGGGACAACGTCTCCGTCGTGCTGGCCCGCGCCAACCCGGTGGCATTGGCAGCGTAGCGCGCCGTGAGTGGACGGACTCCCCCCACGCCGGGGTGGCGCAGAACAACAATCTCGCGTTCAGGAGATCGGCCATGCCGAAACTGGTGGTTGCCATTGACGGAGTCGTCCTCAAGGAGGTGTCGCTCGCCAAGGAGCGCACCACGCTCGGCCGTCGGCCCTACAACGACATCGTCATCGACAATCTCGCCGTCAGCGGCGAGCACGCCGTGCTGCACATGATCGGCAACGATGTCTACCTCGAAGACCTCAACAGCACCAACGGCACCTACGTCAACGCGCGCGCCATCCGCCGGCAGGCCCTGGAGCACAACGACGTCATCGAGGTCGGCAAGTACAAGATCCGCTACCTGGCCGTCAACGGCGGCCCGGCCGGCGCCGAGCCGCCCCGGCCGGCAGCCGCCGGCCTGGTGCCGGCTTCCGCGCCCGTGCCGCTGTCGGTTGGCGTCACCGCGCCCATGCCGCTGGGCGGGCTCGGTGCCCAGGCCGTCATCCGCGTGCTCAGCGGCTCCGGCGCCGGGCGCGAGGTCTCGCTGCAGAAGGTCGTCACCACCATCGGCAAGCCCGGCGTGGCGGTGGCCGCTATCACCCGGCGCCTGCATGGCTACGTCGTCGCGCCCGTCGACGGCGGCACCACGCTCAACGGCGAGCCGCTCGGCGCCGAGGCCGTCGCCCTGCAGGACGGCGACGTGCTCGAACTGGGCGGCACGCGCATGCAGTTCGTCCACGGCTGACGCCTGCCGATGAGGCTGCTGGCCGGCCACGGGCCGCGCGTGGCGGCCACCCTGGTCCCCGTCCTGCTGGCGCTGCTGCACGTGGCCGGCGTGTGGCGCCTGCCGCTGCTGGACCGGCTCGACGCCTGGATCTACGACGCGCGCGTGCGCGCCACCATGCCCGGCACGCCCGACCCGCGCATCGTCATCATCGACATCGACGACGCCAGCCTGCAGCGCGTCGGCCAGTGGCCCTGGCGCCGCGACCTGCTGGCCCGCCTGGCCACCGAACTCACCGGCCGCCAGCGCGTGGCCGCCCTCGGCTTCGACATCATGTTCACCGAGCCCGACCGCAAGGCCGGCGAGGAACTGCTGCGCGAGCTGCGCACGCTGCCGGCGGCCGCAGCCGATGCCGGCCTGCGCACGGAGATCGACCGCCTGGCCGCCGCGCAGGACCACGACACCGCCTTCGCCCGCGCGCTGGCCGGCACGCCCGCCGTGCTGGGCTTCTACTTCACGCCCGCCGATGCCGCGCCGCCGGCCGGGCGGCTGCCCGCGCCCGTGCTGCCACCGCAGGCCGATGCACAGGAAGCGGCCGGCATCGCCCGCTGGCACAGCTTCGGCGCCAGCATCCCCGTGCTGGCCGAGGCGGCGCCGGCCGGTTTTCTCAACTTCTTCGTCGACGAAGACGACGACGGCGTCGTGCGCGCCGTGCCGATGCTGGCGCGCTACGCCGGCGCCGAAGGCGCAGCCGGCTACTACGAATCGCTCGCCCTGGCCGTCTACCGGCGCGCCGTGCAGGCGCCGGCGCCGGTGCTGCGCTTC
>NZ_JBIQNC010000086.1:0-14790 GCF_044462705.1 Xenophilus sp. | reverse complement strand
CGCCCTGGCCGTCTACCGGCGCGCCGTGCAGGCGCCGGCGCCGGTGCTGCGCTTCGCGTCGTCCGGCGCTTCCGGCGCGCGGCTCGCATCGCTCGTGCTCACCCCGGCGGCGGGCGACACCCTCGCGCTGCCCGTCGACCCGAGCGCCAGCATCCTCGTGCCCTACCGCGGCGCGGCCGGCCCGCGCGGTGGTGCCTTCCGCTATGTCTCGGCCGCCGACGTGCTGGCCGGCCGGCTGGCGCCGGGCGAACTGGCCGGCCGCATCGTGCTCGTCGGCGCCTCCGCCCCCGGCCTGCAGGACCTGCGCACCACGCCAGTCGGCGCCGGCTACCCCGGCGTCGAGATCCACGCCAGCGTCGTCTCCGGCCTGTTGGACCGGCGCTTCCTTTCCGTGCCGGCCGATGTGCACGGCTACGAGGCCGCGCTCGTCCTGCTGCTGGGCGCCGGCCTGGCCGTGGGCCTGACCCTGCTGCCCGCACTGCCTGCTGCCGCCGTGGCCGTGCTCGCCGCTGCCGCCGTGCTCGGCGCCAGCCACCTGCTGCACCTGCGCCACGGGCTGGTGATGCCGCAGGCCGCGGCGCTGGCCATGATCGCCCTGGCCTTCACCCTCAACATGGCCTGGGGCTACTTCGTCGAGGCGCGCGCCCGGCGCGGCCTGGCCCGGCTGTTCGGCACCTACGTGCCGCCCCAGCTCGTCACCCGCATGCTGAGCAACCCGGGCCGCTACGGCATGCACGCCGAGAGCAAGGAACTCACCGTGCTCTTCTGCGACATGCGCGGCTTCACCTCCATGGCCGAGCACATGGCGCCGGCCGAACTGCAGGCCCTGCTCAACCGCGTCTTCAGCCGGCTCACCGAAGTCATCGGCCGCCACGACGGCACCGTCGACAAGTACATGGGCGACTGCGTCATGGCCTTCTGGGGCGCGCCCGTCGAACAGCCCGACCACGCCGCGCTGGCCGTGGCCGCGGCGCTGGAGATGGCCGCCGCCGTGCAGGCCCTCGACGCCGAGCACCGCGCCGCCGGCCTGCCCGGCATCAGCGTCGGCATCGGCCTGAACACCGGCGTCATGAGCGTGGGCGACATGGGCTCCGCCCGGCGCCGCAGCTACACCGTCATCGGCGACGCGGTCAACCTCGCCGCGCGCCTGGAGGGCCTGGGCGAACACTACGGCGTCGAGATCGTGGCCGGCGAGCGCACCCGCGAACTGGCCGGCGCTTACTTGTGGCAGGAGCTCGACCGCGTCAAGGTCAAGGGCAAGGAGCGCGGCGTCGGCATCTTCACCCCCCTGGCCCCGGGCGCTGCCGCTGCTGCCCCCGCCCTGGCCGACGAGCTGCGCCAGTGGCAGGCCGTGCTGCACGCCTACGAGGCGCGACGCTGGAGCGAGGCCGAGGAACTGCTGCGCCCCCTGCGCGCGGCGCATGAGAAAAAAGTCCTTTACCGGGCTTATGCTGACCGCTTAGCCTCCATCCGCTTGCAGCCCCCCGACACCGACTGGGACGGGGCCACCCGCTTCGAGCGCAAGTGAAGCCCCTTCCCGCCCCCCGCCACATCCGTCCACACACTTTCATGCAGGTCCGCGTACTGGGGTGCTCCGGCGCCATTGCCAAGGGGTGCCGCACCACCTCCTTCCTGGTCGACGGCGACCTGCTCGTCGACGCCGGCACCGGCGTGGGCGATCTCACCCTGGACGAAATGGCCGGCATCGACGACGTCGTGCTCACCCATTCGCACCTCGACCACGTCGCCGCCCTGCCGCTGATGATCGACGCCGTGGCCAGCCGCCGCCGCGGCCCGCTGCGCGTGCACGCCCTGCGCGCCACCATCGAGGCCCTGCGCGCCCATGTCTTCAACAACGTCATCTGGCCCGATTTCGGCCGCATCCCCAGCCAGGAAGCGCCTTTCGTCAGCTTTCACGACTTCGCCGTCGGCCAGACCCTGCGCCTGGGCAGCCGCAGCCTGAAGGACATCGAGGTCCTGCCCGCCGTGCACACCGTGCCCGCCTGCGGCTTCGCCGTGCGCCCCGCCGCCGGCGGCCGGCACTGGGTCTACAGCGGCGACACCGAGCGCAACGCCCCCTTCTGGGAGCGCGTGAACGCCCTGGACGTCGCTGCCCTCGTCATCGAGACCGCCTTCAGCGACCGCGAGATGGCCCTGGCCCAGCGCAGCCTGCACCTGTCGCCCTCGTCGCTGGCGGCCGAGCTGGCGCACATCTCCCCCCAGAGCGACTACCCCATCTACATCACCCACACCAAGCCGGCCGAGACGGAAGAGATCATGAGCCAGATCAACCGCCTGGCCGGCACCGCCACGCTGCGGCGGCCGGCCCACAAGGACGACCGGATCATCCATTGGCTGCGGGCGGACGAGGTGCTGACGCTCTGATCGCCCTCGAGGCGGCGCGGAGGGGCAGCCCCAACGCAGCACCCTATAATCACTCTCAACGGAGTTTTTAACGCGTGTTGTCGCCCTGGTGGGAGACTTTAATGTGAATACCCTCGTCCCCCTGCCGGTAGAGCGAGCCGTCCGCAAGCTCGGCGGCGACATCTCCCTGGCGCGCCGGCGCCGCCATATCTCCCAGGCCTCGCTGGCCGAACGCATGGGTGCATCCGTGTCCACCGTGCGCCGCATGGAAAAAGGCGACATGCGGGTGCCCATCCACTTCTACGCCCGCGCCCTGCACGTCTTCGGCGAAATCCAGGCCCTGGAGAAGCTGCTGGACACGCCCCAGGACGACATTGGCCTGATGCTGATGGACGAGCAGGTGCCCAAGCGCGTGCGCAGCAGCAAGCGCGATGGCCGTTCGGGGGCGCTGTGATGGCCGGCGCTGCGCCAGTGGTTCGCCGCCAGGTCCAGGTCTGCATCGGCAAGGCAGGGATGCTGGTCGGCTCGCTTGCCTATGCCCGGCAAGGCCGCCGCGAGCACTGCGCCTTCGCCTACGACGCGGACTGGCTGGCCCAGCAGGCACGCTTCAATGTCTCTGCCGATCTGCGACTGTTGCCGGGCCATCAGCCGCACAAGGCGGCATCGCCGCACGACTCGGTGTTTCACGGCGCCATTGCCGATACAGCGCCGGACGCCTGGGGTCGGCGCGTCATCGCGCGCGACCACGCCAGACGGCGCAAGGCGGATCCACGGCTGCCCGCCCTCTGCGAACTGGACTACCTGCTTGCGGTCGACGATTTCAGCCGCGTTGGCGCGTTGCGCTTGCGGGACCCGGACGGACCATGGCACCGCACGACGTTCGAGGGCCGGCGCAGCACGCCCCCGCTGATCGAGCTGGAGCGCATCTACCAGGCCAGCCGCGCCGTCGAGCGCGGACAGGAGACGGCCGAAGACTTGCGCTACCTGCAAGGCAAGGGCACTTCGCTCGGCGGCATGCGGCCCAAGTGCACCGTGGTGGATGAAGACGGCTGGCTCGCCATCGGCAAGTTTCCAAGTGTCGGCGACACGCGCAGCGTCACCCGCGGTGAAGTCCTTGCGCTGAAGCTGGCCGCGCGGGCGGGCATCGACGCCGCGACTGCGCGAGCCGTCTCCCTGGCGGGCACGCCGGTGGCCGTCATCCGCCGCTTCGACCGCGATGGCGCCGAGGGCCGCATTCCCTACCAGTCGGCCGCATCCCTGCTGCAGGCTTCCCGCGAGGAAGACCGCAGCTACACGGAGATCGCCGACGCCATCCGCGCCCACGGCGAATCGCCCACCCGCGACGTGCGCCAGCTCTGGCGCCGCCTGGTGTTCAACCTCCTGATCACCAACGTGGACGACCACCTGCAGAACCACGGCTTTCTGCATGTCAGGCACGGGTTGTGGCGGCTGGCCCCGGCCTTCGACATCAACCCCTTTCCAGACAAGGAGCGGGAATCGAAAACCTGGCTGTCCGAGCAGGACGGTCCGATCACCGACGTGCAGATGCTGCTGGCCCGCGCAGCCTATTTCTCGCTGAGCCCGGAGCAAGCCCTGGCCGTTCTGGGTGAGGTGCATGCCGCGGTGGCGGACTGGCGGCGCGCGGCACTCGATTCCGAGGTTGGCCTGTCGCCGGCCGAGTTGAGCGAATTCGCGCCCGCCTTCGAGCATGACCAGATGAAGGCGGCCGCTGCGCTGCTGGGGCGGTGAGCAGCTCGCGCCCACATGAATGAAAAGCCGAAGTGGACGCGATTGCTACGAAAACATTGCATTTCTGCAGAATGAAAGCAGAATGCTATGGATGAATAGCAATTCGCCGCTGGCGCTGGCAGACATCGCCCAACGCGTGCGCCAGGCCCGACGGGATAGAAAGCTCTCGCAGGCCGAACTCGGCAAGCGTGCCGGGCTGTCGCGCATGCCCGTCTACCGGCTGGAGGCGGGGCAGGACGTCTCGCTGCGCTCCCTGCTGGCCATCCTGCCTCCCTTGGGGCTCGCCTTGAGGCTGGATGCCGCCCCCACCGGCCCCCTGCGTGCCAGCGACCTCGCGCAGACCTTCGCCCACCTGCACGCTTCCGAGGACGACGACCCCGGCGACGGCAACCCATGACCCTGCCGGAGAAACTGCGCGACCTGCACCTGCTCGTGGGCGGCGAGCGTCAGGCCGAACTGAGCAAACGCTCCGTCTACACCCTCGTCTACGAAGCCGGCGCACGCCACATCGTCGGCCTGGGCCTGCCCGTGAGCGAGCGCGCCTTCCAGGACGGCGACCTCTTCGCCGCGCTCGACATGAACCTGCCCGAGGGCTACCTGTTCGAACGCATCCTCGCGCACTTCGGCAAGTTTCCCGTCACCAAGATGCACCTCCTCGCCCTCATGGGCGATGGTGCCATCGGCCGCGTGGCCTGCCAGGTGCCCGGCCAGCCCCTGCCGCCCGTGCCCGCCGGCATCGCCCGCGCCGACCTGCTGGCCGGCCGCCGCAGCGAGGCCCTGTTCGAGCAGCTCGTCGGCGACTACCTCGGCACCGGCTCCGGCCTGGCCGGCATGCAGCCCAAGATCATGGTGCCCGTGGCCGACAAGGCCGCCGTGCCGGGCCCCAGCGTCATCGTCAAGGCCGAAGGTCCGCGCTATCCCGGGCTGAGCGCCAACGAATGGCTCTGCCTTTCCGCCGCCCGCCATGCCGGCCTACCCGTGCCGCCGGCCGATCTCTCAGCCGACGGCCGGCTCCTCGTGATCGACCGGTTCGACATCCGCCCCGACGGCAGCCGCCTCGGCTTCGAGGACATCGCCGCCGTCATGCAACTGCGCGTGCGCGAGCGCCTTTCCAGCCGCAAATACATCGGCAGCTACGAAGACGTGGCCCACGCCTATCGCCTCGTGTGCACCGAGCCTGCCGCAGCGCTGAGGCAGTTCTACGAGCAGCTCGTGCTGGCCGTGCTGCTGCGCAACGGCGACGCCCACCTGAAGAACTTCGCCGTGCTCTACGACGACGAGCGCGTCTGGCCCAGCCCCGTCTACGACCAGGTGACCACCGTCATCTACCCCTACGAGCGCCCCGGCGGCGTCGAGACCGTGGACCGCACCATGGCGCTCAAGCTCTGGCGCGGCGGCCGCAGCGGCGAGCGCTCGCCTGCGCGCAGCTATCCCGCCCGCGCCGAACTGGAAGCCTTCGGGCGCCAGGTCTGCGGCCTGCATCATCCCGGCCGGGTGATCGACCGCACCGCCGAAGCCATGGCGCGCGCCCTGGCCGAGCCGCACGCCGCCATCGCGCCAGCGTTGCTGCGGCAGATGGAAGATGCGTGGCGCGAATCCCTGGCCTGGATGCGCCGCGCCTGACTCATGCGGATGGGCGTTCGATTGACAAGGACCGTTCGGGCTGAGTCTGTCGAAGCCACGCGCGGCGCTTCGACAGGTTCAGCGTGAACGGTTGATATCGTTGAACGCATTCCCGCAGCAGCGGGCACGCCGGCCCTGGCACCGCTCACGCGATCAGCTCGACCGTCTCCGGATGCAGCGCCGCCATCCCCTGGTCGAAGGTCGCCAGCCTGCCATCGTTCTTCTTGGCCAGCGCCACCAGATAGGCATCGGTCACCTGCCTGTGGCCCATCACGCCCTTCATGTCCACCCGCAGGTAATCCAGCGCATCCGGCCAGAAGCGGTGGCGCGGATGGCCCGCCAGGCTGCGCAGAACGCCGATGGCGTCCTCGATGCCGGGCACGGCCTGAAAGTGCAGCAGCATCCGCACCAGCGTGCCCTGCGTGATGGGGCACGAGGCGAACGCGCCCGTCTGCCGCAGAAACCACTGCCTTGCGGCGGGGTGATGCACGTGGGGCGGATAGATCAGCGCGACGAGCACGTTGCCGTCCAGCAGCACGGCGGCTTCGCGCTGCGGGCGCGTCATGCCTCGTCTTCCAGCGCGCGCACGTCGTCATCCGTCATGGGCCGGCTCGCGCCGAGGATGACGGGCAGGCCCGTGTCCTCGTCCATCCGGAACGCCGCCGCCGGATCCTGCGCGCCGCGCGGGGCCGACGCCTCCAGGCCGCGCCGCATCAGGTCGGCCACGACCTGCCCCAGGCTGCGCTTGTTGTGGCGCGCGAGGCTGGTGGCGACCTGGTGCAGGTCCGCAGGCAGATCGATGGTGGTTCGCATGGCCGCATCATGATGCGCCATCATCTTGATGTCAACGAAGCGCCGGAGCGCGCTCCCGTGGACCTGCGCCGTTCCGCATCGCCGGGCATCTGTGCTGCGGATGACACTCCCGGCATCGTTGCCGCTTGCCTTGACAAATTTGTCAGCGACTTTTTTCCAGGGCTGTACACATCGTGTCACAACGTGTAACCGATACGTGAACTTTTTGGCCGGAAACGCGCCTGGCCCAGGCTGGCACGGCGACTGCAGAGAAGAAGCGCGCCGGGGAGGAGTTCCCGGGCTCGTTCAAACCAACCTGGAGTAACTTCCTCATGAACCGTCGTTCCATCGCACGCAATGTGCAAAAGGGCTTCACCCTGATCGAACTGATGATCGTCGTGGCGATCATCGGCATTCTGGCGGCCATCGCCATTCCGCAGTACCAAACGTACGTCGCCAAGTCGCAGGTTTCGCGCGTGATGTCTGAAACTGGCTCGTTGCGTACGGCGATTGAAGCCTGCATTCTGGACGGCAAGACGACTCCTCTTGCTCTGGGCACGGCTCCTGCCGCTGCTACCGACTGTGACGTTGGTGCTACCCAGAGCAATCTGCTGGGTGGAACGGTGGCAGTCTATACGGGTCTCAACGTGACGATTGGCGAGGCAGCCGACGCTGCATCCACGATCGTGGCGACGTTTGGCAACAATGCCGCCGTGGCTCTCAAGACGAAAACGCTGACCTGGACGCGCGCTGGCGCAACGGGCACCTGGACTTGCAACACCACCGTTGACACGAAGTACAAGCCGGCCGGTTGCACGGGCTCTGCTGCTGCTGCTGGTTCCTAAATCTTTTGCGGCCACCTTTTGAGGTGAACTGCTAGCTCCAAAGAAGCGCCCTCAGGGGCGCTTCATTCTTTGTGGCATAGGGTAGGGAGTTTCCGTGCTTCGCCGTCTCGCCATCTATCTGCTGCTGATCTGCGCGATCTTCCTGCCGTGGATGGCATGGGAGACGGATCGCAACATGGTGCGGCGGTGGCTGTATCCGGTCACGGGCCAACTGGCCGCGTGGTCCACGCGTTGTGATGCCTCGGCACCGCCTTGGATGAAGGATGCGGCCGGCGGGCTCGCCAAGCGCTTTGCCTCCCCCACCAATCAACTCGTGCTGGTGGATGCGGCCGGCCAGCGCAGCGGGTGCGTCAACGGCTGGTGGGGCCTGCCGTTCTTCAGCCCTCGCACCACGGCCGATACTCGCTTCCGACTGGCCAGCCTCTCCAAGATCGTGTCCTTCATGGGACTCGTGCAGCCGCAGGTCACAGGGGGTACACCCTGGCTGGATGATGCGCTGGTCGACGACTTGAAGCTGCCCGGCCCGTACAAGGATCCACGCGTGGCGCAGATCCGCATCCGGCACCTCCTCAATCATTCGGCCGGCTTCGATCGCATGCGGACGGCCGATCCGATGGTCATCGACCGCAAGACACCCTGGTGCCCCGGCGATGTGGCGCTATTGGCGCGCACACCGCTGCAGTTCGATCCCGGCAGCCGCTATGCCTATGCCAACCTTGGCTATTGCCTGGCGGCCGCGGCCTACGAGCGACGCTTCGGCAGCTCGCTGTGGGACGGACTGGAGCGTGATCTACACCTGTCGCGCCACGGCATCGACTATCTGTATCGCGCCGACGCCGCCGTAGCCTACAACTTCATGCACCATGAAGTGCGCGGCCCTGATTTCACCGAGAACTTCGACTGGCGGGCGTTGCGTGGTTCCATGGGCATGACAGGCAACGCACAGGGTCTGGCCGATCTGGTGACGGCCCATCGACCGCTGCTTGATTACGCCCGTGCCATGCATGAGCCCGCCGTGCGCTGCAACGAAAGCGTGCCTGAAAGCTGTCAGGACGGCTTCCTGGAGCGCCGGAGGGTGGGCGACGCGCTGGTGTGGGTGCAGCGCGGCTACCTGTATGGCATGTCGGCGCTCTTTCTCACGGATGCGGCAGGTAACTTCCTGGTCTGGCTGGGGGCGGGTGATATGCCCAAGCAGCCACTGAAGGCATTTGAATTCCTGGAGCAGGCCTTTCTTCGAGGTGCTGCATGAGCATGAGCACGTCCGGCGATGTTCGGCTGTCGCATGTGATCACAACCGCGCTCGCGAGGCCGCTGGCGCTGACGTTGCCCATGGTCCCCGGCCTGTTGGCTGCTGCCTGGCTGCAGGTCTATCGACCATGGTTCTGGGCAGAGTTCCTGCTGATCGCAGTTCTCAGCCGTGGCCGCCCGGCGCTGTTCGCACTGGGGCTGGCGCTGACGTGGATGGCCGATTTCCTTTTCGTTTTCGCGCAAGTCAACCTCTCGTCCAACTATGGTGAGGTGTTGGACTTGCTGAGCTTCGTGCCCTACACCAACGTGGGCTGGATCGTAGCCGGCGCGGCCGGCGCGGTGGGGCTGGTGCTCTGGGGCTGGCTCTGCCTCAGGCTGCAGCGCCGGGCGTCTACGGGGCGAGGCCTGCTGTTGTGGGCTCTGGTCCTTCTTGCCGTGAGCCTCGCCTGGCCCCGAATCAACGGCTTCGATCTTGCCGAAGGCAAGCTGTACGGTATCCGCGGGGTGAAGCTGGCGGGCTCCTGGGTGCTGACGAGCCAGCAGATGCGAAGCGGATTGAGTTTCTACGAAGAGGGTTTTGCACCTGACGCAGGCAAGTTCGTCGAGCTGCCGAAAGACGGTTCGGCCGTCCGGCGCATGTTGGCGCGTGCCGCGCCGGCGGAAAAGATGCTGGTCGTGGTCGTGGAATCCTGGGGCCTGTCGCGCAGCGCGGCGGAAAACCAGTTCTGGAAAGATCTGTGGGCCTCCTCCGGCTGGCAGGTCCGTGCGGGCACGCTGCCGTTTCAGGGGGCGACGGTAGCCGGAGAGCTGCGAGAACTGTGCGGCTTCGTGCCGGCGTCGTTACGCATCGACGCCATCCCCGATGCGCAGCGATGCCTTCCGAATCGACTGCGCGCGCAGGGCTGGCGCACACAAGCCTTTCACGGCGCCTCGGGCAAGATGTATCGGCGCGATGCCTGGTATCCGGTCATCGGCTTCGATCGCAGCAGTTTCATGCAGCAGTTGATTGGTCATGCCAAGCGCTGTTCGAGCATTCCAGGTGTTTGCGACTACAGCATTGCTTCCCAGGTAGTCCAGACGCTGCGCCAGGAGGGCCGTCAATTCACCTATTGGATGACGCTCAACTCGCACACGCCCTATCGGGAATCCGATTTGAGTGACCCATTGCTGTTAAAGCAAGTCTGTGCTCCGCTCGGGCTGCAAGATGCGCGCTGCAGGCATGCGGCGCTGCTGTATGACTTCATGCAATCTCTCAAGGCCGCGTTATCGCAGCAACCGATTCAGAGATTGCAGGTTGTGCTGGTAGGCGATCACGCGCCGAAATTTTTCGACGCTCATGCGCGTGAAGACTTCGACGACACGGCTGTTCCCTATCTGATGGTGGAAACACCGGCAGCTCCTTAGGGAAGAGCAAATGGCATTTCCCTTCTGGCCCGATCGCTACGCGCGGCTTGTCGCGTCGGGAACTCCGAGCAGCGGTGGTAGGGAGCCGTGCTTCTGGGTGTGGCTGCTTTGTTTGCTGTGCGTCGTGATGTTGTGCCTGCCTACTGCGCTGAATGGGTCTCGTGCGCATGGTGGCAGCTTCGGGTGGTCGGACACCGCCGCCATGACTGTGCAGTTCTGGTTGTTGTGGCTGGCGCTGTGGGGACGCATGGGCGTGGCCTTGCTGCTGGCGCTGCCCTTCGCATTGATTTGGCCTCTGGAGGTATGGATTCGCCTGCACTACGGCTCATCCATATCTGCCAACTTTGTCGCCCTGGCCTTTGAAACCAGCCCTGCCGAGTTGGCCGATCTGCTCTCCACGCTCGGATGGCTGGTTTGGCTTCCATTGGGCTGGCTGGCTCTGTACGGCTGCGCGGTGTGGGTAGCATTCCACTGGCGATTGCGTTGGCGAGGCCGATCACGCTGGATCGCGTTGGGTCTCCTGATCGGGTTGACGGGGCTTTTTTCGCTGGCCAATGATGCCGGCCAGGGCGACTGGTCAGTGGAAAGGCACTCCAGCGACGCTCCGGGATTGGATCTCCGACCGGGCCCCAGCACCCCGTGGTCGGACGCCTATCCGGTGAACCTGATCACCGCCATGCAGACCTATCGCCTCGAGCGGACCTCCATGGCAGCGATTCGATCCAAGATCGAACAGCATCATTTTGGAGCCCATGTGGTCGACCCGGCGCGTGCAGCAGAAACCGTGGTGCTCGTGATCGGGGAGTCCTCGACCGCGCAGCGCTGGTCGCTGCTGGGTTATGAAAGAGAGACCAATCCGCGCCTGAAGGCGTTTGATCTGGTGGCGTTCGGGAACGTGGCCAGCGTCGCATCCTTGACTCGCGTGGCTGTGCCGGCTGCGCTTTCGCCCAGGCCTGCGCTGACGTCGAAGGGCGAGGTGGATATTGATGCGCAGCCCTCGCTGGTCAAGGCCTTTGCCGAAGCTGGCTATGACACCTATTGGTTCTCCAATCAGGCTGCAATGGGACCGCACGATTCTTCGATTGCCATCTATGCAGCTGAAGCGCGGCACGTGCGGTTCATGAACCCAAGTTCGTATTCGGCTCGTGGCAGCCTCGACGAGATTCTTCTGCCTGCGCTCGACGAGGCGCTTGCCCAGGCTGGACCGAAGTTGATCGTGCTACACACGCTGGGCAGCCATTTCGATCAGTCATTGCGCTATCCCAGCGCCTTCGCGCATTTCCAGCCCGTATCAGGCGTGCGCGAAAAAGGCGCCGCAACGCTGATGCCAGCGTCTCAGGAGCAGTTGGAGGACAACGCCTACGACAACAGCGTGCTCTATACGGATCACGTTCTGGCAGAAGTTATACGGCGTGTGGAATCGCGTGGTGGGCGCTCCGTTGTGGCCTATTTTTCAGACCATGGTGTCGATGTTCATCGGACTTCTTGCCGGCCTCGTTCCGTGATGGTCCGTGCCACACGGGCCAGTCGCCATGTGCCCGTGATCTTCTGGCTGAGTCAAGCGTTCAGGGAGAGGAATCCATATGTCCCGCTCCGTCTGCAAGAGCATCGCGATCTTCCCTACACCACCACGGTCATGTTCAGTTCTCTTCTCGAGATCAGCGGCGTCACCCTGGAATCCGTCCCCCTTGACGCACTTGAAAGCCTGCTTCGCGCGCCTGTAAAGGGTACTTCCTCGCGTCGGTATCCCGATGCTTTTGCAGACAGCTGTCAACGTATTGCAGGCTCGTTGTGAGCCGGTATCACCCTGAACCGATGTCATCCACCTCCTCTTCTCGCTTCCTGAGCCTTCAGGCCTTCGGGCAAGCATGGCATCCTCTGGACGCCTCCCTCTCGGTCAGCTTCTTCATGTCGGGCTGCTGCGCGTTGATCTACCAGCTTGCCTGGCAGCGTCTGCTGTATGGCGTGATCGGTGTCGATACCGATTCGGTCACGATCATCGTATCCGTGTTCATGCTGGGCATCGGCCTGGGAGGTGCTCTTGGCGGGTGGCTGGCGGATGTGGCTCCGCGCCATCGATTGCGCATCTACATTGCCGTCGAACTGGGTATCGCGGTCTATGGCGCGATGAGCGTATGGATTTTCCCCGCCTTGGACGATTGGGTCTTGCGGCAGGGGTGGGTTGAAAGCCGCTCGTGGAGCGCAGCGTTGTCGTTCGCCGTGCTGTGTGTGCCCACGGTGCTGATGGGTATGACCTTGCCGATCCTCACGCTCGCATTCAACGAGCGTCGCGAGAACATCGGGGTGTCTGTAGGGACGCTGTACTTCGTCAACACCCTGGGTGCCGCCATGGGTGCGATGCTGGTGCCCTTTGTCCTGCTTCCGATCATGGCGTTGGATCGGGTCATTGCGCTGGCCGTGTGCGGCAATGTGCTTGTGGCAGCGTTTGCGTGGATGGCAAGCCGCCAGGCCAATTCGAGCGAGGAGGTTCGGCCGTGACGAAGCATCCGCGAAAGGCCATGTGGCTGTCCTTTGCCTGCGGATTTGCCAGCCTGAGCATCGAGATTCTGTGGGTGCGTCTCTATGGTTTCGCGCACAGGTCGACACCCGCCGGCTTCGGCTTCGTGCTCGCGGCCTACCTGTTGGGCATCGCCCTGGGCGCCTATGTGGGCAGCGGCGCATGCAAGAGGCTCGCCGGCCAGCAACTGTGGCAGCGGTCTGCGCAGGCGCTGCTGCTGTCGTCCGTCGCGACGCTCACCCTGCCATTGCTGTTTGGCTGGACGATCCGACGGCAGTTCGACAGCGTGCTGAGCGACATGGTGATGATCGCCATTTCGTCGGCGCTGTTGGCCTATGTGTTTCCCATTGCACATCATCTGGGCGCCGACGCCCACCGAGGCGATCGCCAGGGGCGCCGCTTCGCATCGGTCTACATGGCGAATGTCATGGGTGCTGCGCTGGGCCCGTTGGTGACGGGCTACGTATTGCTCGAAACGCTGACGTTGCAGCAATGCTTCGCAGTTCTGAGCGGTTTGCAGGCCGTCATTGGCGCCGTGCTGCTGGCCAGCGTCTCTTCCAGTCATCGGCGCGCTTTGCAGACATGCATCGCAGGCTTGGTGGGGCTCGGGGCTCTGGCGCTGCTCATCTTGGGCAAGCCTCATGCGTTGATCGACAGTGTCAGCAAAGCGTCCGGACCTCTGCGAACCGTTGTTGAAAACCGACATGGCATCGTCACCATCGCCGAAGGCGAGGGATCGGACGACATCGTGTACGGCGGCAATGTCTACGATGGACGTACCAACATCGACCTGCTGCGCAATACCAACGGCATCCACCGGGTCGCTCTTTTGTCGGCGCTTCAGCCCAAGCCCCGCCGCGTGTTGATGGTGGGGTTGTCCATCGGCTCCTGGTTGGCGCTGGCGCGTAATTTCCCGGGAGTCGAGCAAATCGACGTGATCGAGATCAATCCTGGCTATCTGGACGCAGTCGGCTCTTACCAGCCGCAGGCAGACGCACTTTCTGACCCGCGAGTGCGAATTCATATCGACGATGCGCGCCGCTGGCTGCGCGCCAATCCGCACAACCGATATGACTTGGTGATCATGAACACCACCTGGCATTGGCGCGCCAACTCCACACTGCTGCTGTCGCGCGAATCGCTGCAACTGATCAAGAAGCACATGGATCAGGGGGCGGTGATGGCTTTCAACACCACCAGCTCACCAGATGCGTTCCACACGGCCACCGACGTTTTCGCGCATGCGTATCGCTTCGGCAACTTCGTCTATGGCGCTGACTTCGATTTCCGCGCGCGGAAAGACGCCGTCGGCCCGGAGCACTTCCTGCGGGCTTCGGGACGGCAGTCGGAGCCTCCTACAGCCACTCAGCGTCAGCGCGTCGAGCAGTTGTTCCGAACACGGTTCGTCACGATCGACGAAGTGCGTGCCCTCGCAGGGCGCCCACTTGAAACGGTGACCGATCTCAACATGATCACCGAGTTCAAGCACGGCAAGGCGGAGTATTGAAGCGATGACACGCGAGTCCGCTGCGAAGGGCCAACGAATCAAGGAGGAGTGGCGATGAGTCGAGGAATCAGTACCCAGCGAGGCTTCACATTGCTGGAGCTGATGATCGTCGTGGCCATCGTTGGCGTCCTGGCTGCCATCGCTCTGCCCATGTACCAGATGTATGTGGCCCGCAGTCAGGCGACCAGGGTCATGGGCGAATCAGCCTCTCTTCGGGTTCCGGTGGAGATCTGCCTGACCGAAGGGCGCACTGCGGGCATGGGTGCCGGCGCCACGCAATGTGACCCCGCGGCCACCGGCTCGAGCCTGATGGCTATGCCTGGGGCAGACGGGGCAGCGCCCACGGCGGGCGCGCTACCGGCGGGCATGGGCGTTCCGGCCGTGACCTTCCCGGCAGCGGGTGGCGCGCAGATCGAGGTGGTGTTCGGGAACAGCGCCGCCGCAGCCATTGCGGGCGAACGGTTGACCTGGACTTTTACCAGTAGCACGGGCTGGACTTGCACCAGCAGCCTTGGGTCTCACTACAAGCCTGCGGCTTGCCTCTGACGGACGACGGTGTGACCTTCACCTCCAGATGCCAGCAATCTGTCCAAACGCAGGCTTGCTTCAGGCAAAGGGGCTGGAGCTAGTCCATGCGTAGCAACCCCTGTCGCTCGATCAACGCCACCACCTCATCCAACCCCGTCAGCGTCTTGAGGTTGGTCATCACGAAGGGCTTGCCGCGCCGCATGCGCTCGGTG